>CAYRHV010000287.1:0-3470 GCA_964424045.1 uncultured Ottowia sp.
AGCATCGCCGGCGAGGTCGAGCTCGGCTTCGATCTGGAGACTGCTTTCCGGGAGGCCCAGCGCTGCCTGAACTGCGACGTGCAGACCGTGTTCAGCGCCGACCTGTGCATCGAGTGCGACGCCTGCGTCGACATCTGCCCGATGGACTGCATCACCTTCACCGACAACGGCGACGAGGCCGACCTGCGCCAGCGCCTGAACGCGCCGGCCGAAAACCTGGACCAGGCGCTGCTGGTGTCGTCGCCGGTGAAGACCGGGCGCGTGATGGTCAAGGACGAGGACGTCTGCCTGCACTGCAGCCTGTGCGCCGAGCGTTGTCCGACCGGCGCCTGGGACATGCAGAAGTTCCTGCTCCACACGGCCAAGGCCGGCGGCGCCGGCCAGACCATCAGCGTGCGGAAAACCAGGGAGCCGGCATGAGGGAGATCGCGGCAGTCAACGATTTCGTCATCAAGTTCGCCAACGTCAACGGCTCCGGTTCGGCCAGTGCCAACGAGCTGTTTGCCAAGGCCATCCTGCGCATGGGTGTGCCGGCGAGTCCGCGCAACATCTTCCCGAGCAACATCCAGGGCCTGCCGACCTGGTACGAGGTGCGCGTGAGCGAGCAGGGTCATCTGGGCCGGCGCGGCGGCGTCGACCTGATGGTGGCCATGAATCCGCAGACCTGGGCCGCCGACGTGGCCGAGGTCGAACCCGGCGGCTACCTGCTCCACGACAGCACGCGCCCGCGCCGGCCGTCCGAACTGCGCGGCGACGTCACGGTGATCGGCATTCCGCTGACCGAGATCTGCAACGCCACCTACAGCGACCCGCGCCAGCGCCAGCTGTTCAAGAACATCATGTACGTGGGCGCGCTGTCGGCGCTGCTGGGCATCGACGCCGGCGTGCTGGAGCAGTTGCTGGGTGAACAGTTTCGCGGCAAGGAGCGCCTGCTGGCCGCCAACGTGCAGGCGCTCGAGCTCGGGCGCGGCTTTGCGCTGGAGCACCTGGCCCATCCGCTGCCGATCCGCGTCGAACGCGCCGACCGCGTCGGCCAGCGCATCTTCGTCGACGGCAATACCGCCGCCGGCCTGGGCGCGGTCTACGGTGGCGCCACCGTGTGTGCCTGGTATCCGATCACGCCGTCGACCTCGGTGGCCGAGGCCTTCGAGCGCTATTGCCAGCGCTTTCGCATCGACGCCGAGGGCCGCCACAACTACGCCTTCGTGCAGGCCGAGGACGAGCTGGCGGCGATCGGCATCGTGATCGGCGCGGGCTGGAACGGCGCGCGGGCCTTCACCGCCACCTCGGGGCCGGGCATTTCGCTCATGACCGAGTTCATCGGCCTGGCCTATTTCGCCGAAATTCCGGTCACCCTCGTCAACGTGCAGCGTGGCGGCCCGTCCACCGGCATGCCGACGCGCACCCAGCAGGCCGACCTGCTGGCCTGCGCCTACGCCTCGCATGGCGACACCAGGCACGTGCTGCTGTTCCCGGCCGATCCGCACGAGTGCTTCGAGCACACGGCCACCGCGCTGGACCTGGCCGATCGCCTGCAGACGCCGGTGTTCGTCATGAGCGACTTGGACATCGGCATGAACCAGCACCTGTGCGAGCCTTTCGTCTGGGACGACGCGCGCGATCACGACCGCGGCAAGGTGATGAGCGCCGAGGACCTGGAGCAGCGAGAATTCGGCCGCTACAAGGACGTCGATGGCGACGGCATCCCCTGGCGCACGCTGCCGGGCACGCACCCGAGCAAGGGCAGCTACTTCACCCGCGGCACCACGCGCGACGCCTACGCCCGCTACTCCGAGCGCGGCCCCGACTACATCTACAACGTGCAGCGCCTGCAGAAGAAGTTCGCCACCGCCGCCAAGCTGGTGCCGCAGCCGGTGCCGCGTCCGGCCGCCGAGGCCACGCGCCTGGGCGTGCTGTATTGCGGCTCCACCAGCCCGGCACTGCACGAGGCGCTGGACCAGCTGGCGGTGCAGGGCCTGCACATCGACGGCCTGCGCCTGCGCGCCTTTCCGTTCGCCGACAGCGTGCGCGCCTTCATCGACGCGCACGAACTCGTGTTCGTGGTCGAGCAGAACCGGGACGCCCAGCTGCGCACGCTGCTGGTGAGCGAGCTGGAGGTCGATCCGGCGCGCCTGCGGTGCGTGCTGCACTACGACGGCACGCCGATCACCGCGCGCTTCATCGCCGAGGCCATCGCCGACCAGGTGCCGGCCACGCAGCCGCAGCCGCAGAAGGAACGCCTGTCATGACCTACATCGCCAAGCCGCGGCTGCACCACCCGTCGCTGACGAAGAACAAGGCCGGCCACACGCGGCGCGACTACGAGGGTCCGGTCTCCACCCTGTGCGCCGGCTGCGGCCACGATTCGGTCTCGGCCGCCATCATCCAGGCCTGCTGGGAGCTCGACGTGCAGCCGCACCGCGTCGCCAAGCTCTCGGGCATCGGCTGCTCGTCCAAGACGCCGACCTATTTCCTCGGCGCCAGCCACGGCTTCAACAGCGTGCACGGGCGCATGCCGAGCGTGCTCACCGGCGCCAACCTGGCCAACCGCGAGCTGCTCTACCTGGGCATCTCGGGCGACGGCGATTCGGCCTCGATCGGCCTGGGCCAGTTCGCGCACATCATGCGGCGCAACGTCAACATGGTCTACATCGTCGAGAACAACGGCGTCTACGGCCTGACCAAGGGCCAGTTCTCGGCCACCGCCGACAAGGGCAGCAAGAGCAAGAAGGGCGTCGTCAACACCGACAGCCCGATCGACCTGGTGGGGCTGGCGATGCAGCTGGGCGCCAGCTTCGTCGCGCGCAGCTTCTCCGGCGACAAGGCGCAGCTGGTGCCGCTGATCAAGGCCGCCATGAGCCACCACGGCGCCGCCTTCATCGACGTGCTCAGCCCCTGCGTGACCTTCAACAACCACGCCGGCTCGACGCGCAGCTACGACTGGGTGCGCGACCACAACGAGGCCGTGAACCGCATCGACCTGATCCTCGGGCGCCAGCCGATCACGGTCGACTACGCCCCCGGCGAGCTGCTGGACGTGGAGCAGCACGACGGCAGCATCCTGCGCCTGCGCAAGCTGGACTCTGACTACGACCCGACCGACCGCGCCGCGGCCATGGCACGCCTGCAGGCGCACGCGTCTGCGGGCGAGCTGGTCACCGGCCTGCTCTACCTCGAGGCCGGCGCCGACGACCTGCACGCGGCCCAGCACACCAGCCTGCGGCCGCTCAACAGCCTGGGCAAGGCCGATCTGTGTCCCGGCGCCTCGGCGCTGGCAGCCGTCAACGCCAGCCTGCGCTGAGCTGACCCCGATTCGCGCCCGCGGCAGCCCGAGCCGACTTGATCGGCGGGTGCCTTTCAAGTAACGTGCAGCGGACTTCATGCCCAGCCGGAGCCCGTGCCATGACGCCCGATCCATCCCCGAACGCGCCCGAGGACCGCTTCTGCGACCTGGTGATGAAGGGCGGCAT
>CAYRHV010000288.1:0-3459 GCA_964424045.1 uncultured Ottowia sp.
CGGCGATGGTGTTCGGCTACCAGCCGAAGGAGAACTTCAGCGTCGCCAACGAGGCCGAGATCTCGAACGCGCCCAAAGTCGACTTCGGCAGCGGCTCGCGCTGACGCCCGCACCCGACGCGCCTGCAACCGATGCACCCGGCTCGCATCCTGCGCCCCCTGGTCGCCCTCTGGCTGGGCGTCCTGCTGGCGCTGGGCGCCTGGGCCCAGGGCCTGCAGCCGGTGCCGGCGCTGACGGCGCGCGTGATCGACACCACCGGCACGCTGGACGGGGCGCAGGTGGCGGCGCTGGAAGCCAAGCTGGCGGCGCTCGAGCAGGACAAGGGCGCCCAGGTGGTGCTGCTGATGGTGCCGACCACGGCGCCCGAGGACATCGCCGCCTACGCCAATCGCGTCGGCAACGCCTGGAAGATCGGCCGTGCCGGCGTCGGTGACGGCCTGATCGTGCTGGTGGCCAAGGAAGACCGGCGCATGCGCATCGAGGTCGCCAAGACGCTGGAAGGCGCCGTGCCCGACATCGCCGCCAGCCACATCATCGACGAGGCGATGGCGCCGTTCTTCCGCCAGGGCGACTTCGCCGGCGGGCTGGACGCCGCCGTGGACCAGCTCGCCGCGCGCATCCGCGGCGAAGCGCTGCCGGAAGTCGCCACGAGCGACACACGGGGCGCGATGCAGACCGTGATCGATGGCGTGCTCCAGGTGGCCAGCTTCGTTTATCGGGTCTTGGGCTGGATACTGGCAGCCGTGAACTTGATCGGGTCGGCGGCCGTTTTGCTGACTGTGATGACCGTTTTCTCGCGTGCGATTTTCGGCCGCGTCATCGGAATCGTGCTGACCGGCGCCGGCGCCGGGGGACTGGCGTACCTGGGGCTGACCCGCACCCCAGCCTTGTTGCTGCTTGCCGTGGCCGGTGGCGTGCTGTTCAACCTCTTTCTGGGCAAACGGCTAATGGAATTGGGCGAGCGGGGTGGGCAGCGCGACAAGACAGGCAGTGGCAGTGGCGGCTGGTCCACCACGGTTCGTTCGAGCGGCGGTGGATTCAGCTCCGGAGGTGGCGGGTTCAGCTCCGGAGGCGGTGGCAGTTTCGGTGGTGGTGGCGCCAGTGGCCGCTGGTAGGACCATCTCGTGATGCCCGGCAGGCGGAGCCAGCCGGTGCTCTCGTTGCTGCGTCATCTGTGGATCGATGGCAGTGATACGCGTCGCGCCATTCCGTCCGACGTGGCCAGGCGTCTGCACCAGCGCGTCATCGCGAGCGAGCAGCGGCATCGCGGGCAGGTGCGAATCTGTGTCGAAGGCAGCCTGCCGCTGGCCAGTCTGTGGCGGCACGTCCGCCAGCGCATTCCCATGTCCGAGCTGCTGCGCGCGCGGGCCGTGGCGGTATTTGCCGAGCTGCACGTGTGGGATACCGAACAGAACAACGGCGTGCTGATCTACCTGCTGCTGGCCGAACGGTCGATCGAGCTGGTGGCCGATCGCGGCCTGGATCGCCGCGTCGATGCCGCCATCTGGAACGGCGTCGTCGAACGGCTGGCGGATGCGCTGGCCGCCAGCCGCTTCGAGCAAGGTCTGAACGATGCGCTGGAGGCAGTCACCGCGCTGCTGGTACAGCATTTCCCGGCCACGGGCATGGGCGCGGACGCTCCGCTGAATGAACTGCCGGACGAACCCGTATTGCGTTGAGCGCCGGCGGGCGGCAGCCCCTGGTTGCACTTGGCGGCGCCCCGAACCGATGGCCGGTGACGCGCCAGCGACGCGCTGGACTTGAGGCCACGGGAATCCGAATCGCACTGGCGCCCGGTTGTCGGGTCGAGACGGCTCGGCCCTACAATGTGCCGTTGCGTTCACCTCCCGTCACCCTAAATCCGGCAGTTGGATGCGCCCGCCAGTGCCGCCCGCGGCGTGCCAGGCAAGGCGTGAGGAGGCCGCGCACTGGTGTGCGCCACGACGAGCAACGCCGCATGGCGCGGCGCGGGTGGTGCTGGCGGGTGCATAGTGCACTCACCCAATCGGTGAGCGTGATCAAAACAGCCAAGCTCAATGTTCATGCGGCTTTCGACAAGTTCACAAACGGCCAACTGCCGGATTTAGGGTCAATCTGACCGTCATGGTGCTGCACCATCGCCCACAAGAGAACTTCAGCGCCGCCAACGGCAGCCGGATCGCGGCACCGTCCGAGGTCGACTTCCGGGGTGACTGAGGCCGCGCCACCGTTTCGCAGGTCGGCGGTCGGCGCGGCGCCGACGACCCCGATCCGGCTGTGGCGGCAGCTGGTGCTGCTGCTGATGCTGACACTGCTCGTCAGTCTGTCCGCGCCGGCCCAGCAGCTGCAGGCCATCCCGCGACTCAGCGCACACGTCATCGACACCACCGGCACGCTGGACGGGGCGCAGGTGGCGGCGCTGGAAGCCAAGCTGGCGGCGCTCGAGCAGGACAAGGGCGCCCAGGTGGTGCTGCTGATGGTGCCGACCACGGCGCCCGAGGACATCGCCGCCTACGCCAATCGCGTCGGCAACGCCTGGAAGATCGGCCGTGCCGGCGTCGGTGACGGCCTGATCGTGCTGGTGGCCAAGGAAGACCGGCGCATGCGCATCGAGGTCGCCAAGACGCTGGAAGGCGCCGTGCCCGACATCGCCGCCAGCCACATCATCGACGAGGCGATGGCGCCGTTCTTCCGCCAGGGCGACTTCGCCGGCGGGCTGGACGCTGCGGTGGACCAGCTCGCCGCGCGCATCCGGGGCGAGCCCCTGCCGCCGGTCCAGCGTGCGCCGGACAATCGCAGCCACGTCACCAGCCAAGGGGTCGTCAGCCTGCTGTTCACGCTGTTCCTGGCCCTGCCCATCGTGGCCGGCACCGCGCGGGTGCTGCTCGGCCGCAAGTGGGGCGCGGCGGCCACCGGCCTGGGGATCGGCGTGCTGATCTACGTCTATTTCCTGAGCCTGCTGCTGGCCGTGATCGCCGCCCTGCTGTCGACCCTCTACGCCCTCGTCGGCCAGCACGCGCGCTTCACCTCCACCTCCTCCGGCCGTCACGGCGGGGGCTGGGGCGGCGGCGGCTGGAGCGGTGGGGGTGGCTGGAGCGGCGGCTCGGGCGGCGGCGGTTTCAGCTCCGGCGGAGGCGGCAACTTCGGAGGTGGCGGTGCCAGCGGTCGCTGGTGAGCCCCGCGCAGCATGCTTGACCAACTGCGCAGGCTCTGGCGCCACTACTGGCTGGACGAGCGCGACACGCGCCGGACGCTGCCGGACGCTGCCGCCGCGCGGCTGCAGCAGCAGGTGACGGCGAGCGAACGCCGTCACAGCGGCGAGATCCGCATCTGCGTCGAGGCCGGCCTGCCGGCCAGCTACCTCTGGCGCCAGTGGCGGCATGGCCTGCAGACGGAACAGATCGTGCGCGAGCGGGCGCTGATGATGTTCGCCAAGCTGCGCGTCTGGGACACCGAGCACAACAACGGCGTGCTGATCTA
>CAYRHV010000289.1:0-3452 GCA_964424045.1 uncultured Ottowia sp.
GGGTGGCGGCTGGGCGCTGGGGCACGCAAACCCCTGGCAGGCGGTGAGTGCGGGGCCGGGTGGCGCGCGCTGCCGTTGCCGCGCGCCCGCGGCAGGAACGGGTCGCAGGCCGGTTATGGGCGACGTGAATGCTGGCGCGGCGGCGGAGGGCAGCGTCTGGGCCTGCGCGCCGGCCGACACCGATTCTTCGACCGGGGCGCGGCCAGTGGCAGTCGACCGCCTCCACCGGGTCCGGACCCCGCAACCAGGTCAGGGTGAAGGCGCCGGTGGCGCGCAGTGCGGTCAGTGCGGCGCGGACCTGGATGCCACCCGATTAGCGGATGATCGGTTCCTGCCCGGAGACCGGTGCCTGCGCACCAGCCCGCGGTCAATCGCAGTGCAGCGCCCAGATCTCGGAGCTGTCCTGCTCCCAGACCGCCGCGTAGCCGCCGCTCGCGTTGAGCGCCAGGCGCGGACGGTAGATGTCATTCGTGGTCGTGTCGAAGGCCAGTTGTTGCGGGCCACTCCAGGCGCCGCTCGCGTTGACCCGGTTTCCGACCACGGCAAACCGGTCGGCGATCCATTCCTGCATCACCGCCATGCCCTGGCCGGCCGGGTTCAGGGCGACGTCGACCGTCCACGCCTGCATGCCCTCTGGGGCGTGCAACTCGGCGACCGAAGACCAACTGCCGGCCGTGTAGCGCCTGGCATGGACGTGGCCGCCGTGTTCGCCGGATGCCGTGAACATCACCCAAACGGCGACGATGTTTCCGCTGTCGTCGATGGCGACGTGCGACTCGTCGCCCTCGAGCACGCCGTCCCAGTTGACCGAAGTGCTGGTCTCCAGGGTTTCAGGCGCTGCCCATCCCATCCCCGGCGCGTAGCGCGCGGCGTAGACGGCGTAGTTCGGGGCCGACCCGTACCAGAACACGACGGCCTGTCCCGCGCTGTTCATGGCGATTTCGACCTCCTCCGGGTTGTCGCCCAGATTTTCGATCTGCGTCGGCGCGCTCCAGGAGTCGTCATCCGCGTCGTAATGGCTGGCAAACAGGCGATAGGACGTGCCCACCTTCTGGCGCCACACGGCCATGGCGTTGCCGTTGCCATCCACCGCAACCCGGGCGTGATCCGCCAATGCGCCGGGTGCAGTGATCTCGACGTCCGGGCTCCAGGCTCCACCCGCGTAGTGCTTCGCATGGATGGCGCCGCCGCCGTAGGACGCCTGCAGGACACCCATGCCGGTGCCATCGGCTGCCAGCGCCAGGTCGGCGGTGGCGGGCGCGCCGTTCCAGTCGGTCGCGGCGCCCCAGCCGGTGCCCGGGCTGTAGCGTGCCACCCGGGTTCCGGACAGCGCCTGCCAGAGCACCAGCACGTTGCCGGCGCCGTCCACCGCCACCTTGCGGAACCCGTTGCCAATGGTCGGCAGGTCCGGAACCTGCTGCGCGCCGGTCCAGCCTGTCCCGCTCGCGTGGCGGCTGGCAAACATCATCCAGTCGTCGCCGGAGGCGGTGGGCTTCTGGCCCCAGACCACCGTCATGGTGCCGGCATCATCGAGCGCGACCCAGGGCGTGCCCGCGCGCGTCTCCAGGCTGTCGATGCGCAGCGGCCCGGTGCAGACCGGTGCCGTCACCGTGAGTGTGGCCAGGTTGCTGGTGGCGTCTCCGGCGTCGTTGCTCACGACGACGTGAAACCGCGCGCTGCTGTCCGACGTGGTCACGTTCGCCAGCGTCAGGGTGGTGCCGTTGGCACCGAGGATCGGCTGACCGTCGCGGAACCACTGGTAGGAGAGCGGGGCCGTGCCCGAGACCTGGACCGTGAAGCTGGCGCTGCTGCCAGCGGTCGTGTTCACGTCGGCCGGCTGGCTGACGATGCTGGGCGCCACCGCCTCGGGCTCGACACTGACCGTGACGTGGTCGCTGTCAGCCTGCCCGGCCGCGTTCTCGGCCCGAGCGTAGAACTCGCTGCCGGAGTCGGATTCGTCCAGCACCGGCGTGGTGTAGTGACATTCGGTCGTCCCGGACGGGTCGGCGGGGCACGCCACGCCCACTGCAACGTGGTCGGGACTGTCCACGCGGTACCACTGCACCGTCGGTGCGGACTCGCCGCTGGCGCGCACGGTGAACGAGGTCGTCTGCCCCGTCACGATGGAGGCCGACGCCGGCTGCAGCGTGAAGCTCGGTGCCACCGCGACCTTGCTCACGCTGAGCGTGGCGGGGTTGCTGTCCACGCAGGGCCTGGAGGCGCCGCTGGCGCACACCTGCACGCGGTAGCGCGCGCCGTTGTCAGCCAGGGTGGTGGCCGGGGTGAGGTGGCTGGTGGCCGTTTCTCCCGGCAGGTCCGCGAACGCTGTCGCGCCGGGCGCGCTGCGCTGCCACTGGTAGCGCAGGCCGCTGCCGCTGGCCGTCACGCTGAAGCTGGCGGGCTCGCCTTCCAGCACCGACTGGTTGGCCGGGTGCTGGCTGATGATGGGCGCTGTGCCGGGGTTGACGGCCTTGAGCAGGAGCTTGGCGCTGTAGATCCACGAGGTGGGCCTGAAGCACAGACAGGCCGGGTAGAAGGCGTTGAACTCGTACGAGGCATAAGCCGATATGGTCACGCGCTGCCCGCCGGGCGCGAGGGCGCCCGTGTAGTCGGACGGGTCGATGATGTCTCCGGCGACGAGGGAGTACGTGTTTTGGTTGACCTGCAAGTCCTTGACCAGCCCGGCCGGCTTCCTGGACGTGACGAGTAGCTCGATCCTGTCGGTGCGGCTGGTGCCGGACGGGCGCAGCCAGTCCAGTTGCACGACGACCGGGGTGGGCTCGGTGATGGTCAGCATCGGCAGCAGGGTGCCCACGTTGTTGCGCAGTATCTCCACCGGATTGCCGCCGGCGTCCCGCATCTGCAGCCGCAGCGTGTGGCCCGAGGGGCAGCTGGCGATCGGGTCCCAGCCGCCGACGCTGTAGTCGCCTGCGACATAGCACTCGCCCACGGCGTAGTAGGAGAAGCCGAAGCTGTCGGCCGCCGCCAGGCCGCCGTCGACGTCGGTGGGCAGCACCTCCCAGTGGTCGGCGCCGGGCTGGGTGCGGATGATGACGGGCGCGGTATCCGAGTGCCGGTCGCCGGGATTGAAGGGAATCAGGATGCGCGCGGGCGACTCGAAGTCGCCGCCGTGCGGCGTCACCTGGTAGATCGGGGTGAGCAGGCGCAGGCCGCCGACCTCGGGCGTGTCGCTGCTGTCGCGCGCCACGCGCACCGTGGTGTCCTGCGTGAATGCGCCTTCGGGCACGATGATCTTCACGCCGTCGGGCCCCGCCACTGCGCCGCCGGCGGCGCCGATGGTGGCCTGGCCGGTGCTGGGTGGTGGCGGCGCCGGGTCGTCGCTGCCGCCGCAGGCCACCAGCGCCAATGCCAGGCAGACCGTGGCCAGCCAGGCCAGGCCCGATTTTGCGTGGGTTGTTTTCATCGTGACCTCCTCTGCCGCCGCCACCCAG
>CAYRHV010000290.1:0-3448 GCA_964424045.1 uncultured Ottowia sp.
CGGGGGTGGGTCATTTCACTCCGTCTTCGGCTCGTCCGTGCGCGCGGTCAGGGTCTTGCTGACCTTGACGGGCTCGCCCTTGAGCTGGGCCAGGGCCTGCAGCAGCGGGAAGTCCTGCTCGCTGCCGTATTCCGGCGGCCGCCGCTCGGAAGCCGGCTTGCGCGACTCCTCCTCGAGGCGCTTGAGGGCTTCCTCGCGCTCCTTCTCCAGCGCCGGGTTCTTCGCCTCCGGCTCGCTGCCGCCCAGGTGGTGATCCAGGTCGGCTTCGCGCATGCGCAGCACCGCGAACGGGCTGCCCTCGGCCGTGTCGTCGACCAGGATGTCGGGCATGATGCCCTTGGCCTGGATGGTCTGGCCGCTGGGTGTGTAGTAGCGCGCCGTGGTGATCTTCAGCGCCGTTTCGGGGCCGAGCGGGCGCACCGTCTGCACCGAGCCCTTGCCGAAGGTCTGGCTGCCCATGACGACGGCCCGCTTGTGGTCCTGCAGGGCGCCGGCCACGATCTCGCTGGCCGAGGCCGAGCCGCCGTTCACCAGCACCACCAGCGGCACCTTTTTCACCGCTGCCGGCAGTGCCTTGAGCGGGTCCTGGCCGCGGCGGCGCATGTAGTCCTCCGGCACCGCCTTGTAGACCGCCTTGCTGTCCTCGATCTGGCCGTTGGTCGAGACCACCGTGGCGCCCTCGGGCAGGAAGGCCGCCGACACCGCAACCGCGGCGTCCAGCAGGCCGCCGGGGTCGTTGCGCAGGTCGAGCACCAGGCCCTTGAGCCGGGGCTCTTCCTGGTAGATGGCGTCCAGCTTGCGCACGAAGTCGCCGACCGTGTTTTCCTGGAACTGCGTCAGACGCAGCCAGGCATAGCCGGGCTCGACCACCTTGCCCTTGACCGACTGGGTGCGGATTTCCTCGCGCGTGATGGTGACCGGGAAGGTGCGGTCCTCGTCACGGCGCCAGACCGTGAACAGCACCTTGGTGCCCGGCTCGCCGCGGATGCGCTTGACGGCGTCGTTCAGGCTCATGCCCTTGACGGCGGTGTCGTCGACCTTGGTGATCAGGTCGCCGGACTTCAGCCCGGCGCGGTCGGCCGGCGAGCCCTCGATCGGCGAGACGACCTTGATCAGGCCGTCTTCCTGCGTGATCTCGATGCCGACGCCGACGAAGCGCCCGGTTGTGCCCTCGCGGAATTCCTTGTAGCTCTTCTTGTCGAAATACTGCGAGTGCGGGTCGAGTCCCGACACCATGCCGGAGATGGCATCGGTGAGCAGTTTCTTCTCGTCCACCGGCTCGACGTAGTCCGACTTGATCATGCCGAACACGGCCGCCAGCTGCTGCAGCTCTTCCAGCGGCAGCGGCGCCAGGGTGCCGCGCGCCACCGTCTGCAGCGACACCGTCGTCAGCGCGCCAGCCAGCGCGCCGATGGCAATCCAGCCGGCGATTCGGGTCTTCTGGCTCATGGTGCGGGTCATCGCGGGTTCAGGCATTCGGCAATATACATGGTTCGCCCATGCGCGCGCGTGGAGCGTGTTGCATTCGGGTCTGGCGGCTGCCCGAAGTTCCGTGAAAAATCACACCCGGGCCTGGTTCGCGACCGCGGCGGCGGCGAGTTCGGCGGCATAGGCATCGCCCAGATAGTAGTGCGGGCGGATCGGCCGCAGGTCCTGGTCCAGCTCGTAGACCAGCGGGATGCCGTTGGGAATGTTCAGGCCCACGATGTCGGCGTCCGAAATGTCGTCCAGATACTTCACCAGGGCGCGGATTGAATTGCCGTGCGCCACCACCAGCAGCCGCTTGCCGGCACGAATCGCCGGCGCCATGGTGTCGTTCCAGAACGGCAGCACGCGCTCGACCGTGTCCTTCAGGCATTCGGACAGTGGCACCTCGCCCGGCTGCAGGCCGGCGTAGCGCGGGTCGTCGCGCTCGCTGCGCGGGTCGTCGGGCGTCAGCGCCGGCGGCGGCGTGTCGTAGCTGCGGCGCCAGGTCAGGACCTGCTCGTCGCCGTACTGGCGTGCCGTCTCGGCCTTGTTCAGGCCCTGCAGCGCGCCGTAGTGGCGCTCGTTCAGCCGCCAGTGCTTGACCGACGGCAGCCACAGGCGGTCCAGCTCCTCCAGCGCCATGTGCAGGGTGCGGATGGCGCGCTTGAGCACGCTGGTGCAGGTCAGGTCGAACTCGTAGCCCGCGGCGCGCAGGGCGCGGCCCGCCTGACGCGCCTGCACCTGGCCGGTGGGCGTGAGGTCGACGTCGGTCCAGCCGGTGAAGCGGTTTTCGAAGTTCCAGGTGGATTCGCCGTGGCGGATGAGGACAAGCTTGTGCATGAGGGCTGTGGGCAGATGGCGGCGTGTGAGAGGCCACGGTCGCGCAGACAAAAACCAGCCATTTTAGAATGGTGTGTTTTGCGTCGCGGCGGCATGGCTTGCCGGCGCGGCACGTGGATGACAAGCAAAGGACCCTGGACGTGGATTTCGTGATTGCGAACTGGTCGCTGATCCTGCTCGCGCTGGTGTCGGGCGGGCTGCTGGCCTGGCCGATGCTCTCCGGCGGCGGCAGCGGTGGCGGCCTGACGGCGGCGGCGGCGGTGCAGCGCATCAACCGCGAGAAGGCAGTGCTGATCGACGTCTGCGACGCCGGCGAATTCGCCGCCGGGCACGCCGCCGGCGCGCGCAGTGTCCCCCTGGCCGAGTTGCAGGACAAGCTGCCGGGCGTGGTCAAGAACAAGGCCACGCCGCTGGTGATGGTGTGTGCCTCGGGCGCGCGCGCACGCCGCGCCGTGGCGATCGCGCGCAAGCTCGGCTACGAGCAGGCCGACATCCTCGCCGGCGGCATGAAGAGCTGGCGCGAGGCCAACCTGCCGGTCGAGCGCGCCGCGGCGCAGCCGGCCAAGGCAGCACGGGGTTGAAACCGGAGCGCGCGCATGCCTGACGTGACCATCTATACCACCGCGACCTGCTCCTACTGCATCCGCGCCAAGCAGGTGCTGGCGGCGCACGGCGTGACCGAGATGAACGAGATCCGCGTCGACCTGGACCCGTCCCAGCGCGTCGTCATGATGGAGCGCACAGGCCGGCGCACGGTACCGCAGATCTTCATCGGCGACACCCACGTGGGCGGCTGCGATGCCCTGCTGGCGCTGGAGCGCAAGGGCGGGCTCGATCCGCTGCTGGCGGGCTGAGCGGGTGTTCCTGCCGGGCACCCGCACGCACTCCGGCGCGGGCTCTCGCCGGTCCCGGATGCACCCTCTGAGATAATCCCCCGGACTCGCGCATTGCCGCGCGCGGCATGCCTCTTTCTCTTTCCTTTCCAACCGAGACACTCCCCATGGCCGACCAGGACCCCGTGTTCAACATCCAGCGCGTCTACCTCAAGGAGGCGTCGCTGGAGCAGCCCAATTCGCCCGCCATCCTGCTGGAGCAGGAGCAGCCGACGCTGGAGATCAACCTGGGCGTGAACGCCGAGAAC
>CAYRHV010000291.1:0-3441 GCA_964424045.1 uncultured Ottowia sp.
CCCATGTTCTGGACGCTGCCCACGATCCTGACCTGGACGCGCATCGTCGCGATCCCCCTGATCGTCGGCGTGTTCTACCTGCCGCTGGCGCCCGACGTCGCCAACCTGGCGGCCACCCTGATGTTCATCGCCTTCGCCGCCACCGACTGGCTGGACGGCTTCCTGGCGCGCAAGCTCAACCAGACCTCGGCCTTCGGCGCCTTCCTCGATCCGGTGGCCGACAAGTTCCTGGTCTGCGCCAGCCTGCTGGTGCTGGTGCACCTGCAGCGCGTCGACGTGTTCGTGGCCCTGATCATCATCGGGCGCGAGATCGCGATCTCGGCGCTGCGCGAATGGATGGCGCGCATCGGCGCCAGCAAGAGCGTGGCCGTGCACATGCTGGGCAAGGTGAAGACCGCGGTGCAGATGGTGGCCATCCCCTTCCTGCTCTACGACGGCCACGTGTATGGCCTGGGCTCGCGGCTGTGGGGCCAGTGGCTGATCTGGCTGGCGGCGCTGCTGACCGTGTGGTCGATGGGCTACTACCTGCAGAAGGCGCTGCCGGAGATCCGCGCCCGCGTGGGGTGAACGGGCCGCGCAGCCGGCCGGGCCGGGGCAAAAACCGGGCGCCAGTCAACACCCGCAGTGCCAGAACGTAAACCTTTTGCCTGAATGACAACTCTTTCACGCTCGATGTTGCGCCCGCATACAGGCAGGGGAAAACCGGGGGTGCGGCCGACCTGAAACGGTCTAGAATGCCTCGCTTGCCGACTGGCTTTGCTCTGGCCGTCCCGTGACAGGAATCGCGCCGGAGCCAGAGCCTGCGGCACGTCGGTCGAGCGGGCGGGGCACCGGCAGCAGTGGCTGAACCAACCCAAAGACGCTTCCCACCGATTCCTGGAACACCATTGCAAGAGGGGCACCTTCGTGAACAAAACCGAGCTGATTGAACACATCGCCAAGAACGCCGACATCTCCAAGGCCGCCGCCACGCGCGCCCTGGACGCGACCATCGGCGCCGTCAAGACCACGCTGCGCAAGGGAGGCACGGTGTCGCTGGTCGGCTTCGGCACCTTTGCCGTCACCAAGCGTGCAGCTCGCACGGGTCGCAACCCCCGCACCGGCGCTACGATTAAAATCAAGTCCGCCAAGGTACCCAAGTTCCGCCCGGGCAAGGCGCTGAAGGATGCTGTGAACTGACAGCCGTCGGTTCGGGGGGTGCTTAGCTCAGTTGGTAGAGCGGCGCCCTTACAAGGCGTAGGTCGGCGGTTCGACCCCGTCAGCACCCACCAATTGACGTCAAGGCGAGCCACCGGTTCGCCTTTTTTATTGTTCCACCGGCCCCAGGTCCGCAAGGTTTTTCCGCATGTTCGACGCCATCCGCCAGCACAACAAGATCATGATGTGGATCCTGTTCCTGCTGGTCTTTCCCTCGTTCGTGTTCTTCGGCATCGAAGGCTACGGGCGCTTCAATGAAGGCGCCAGCAAGGTGGCCGAAGTGGGCGGCCAGGCCATCACGCAGACCGACTGGGAGAACGCGCACCGGGTCGAGGTGGACCAGGCGCGCACCGCCAACCCGGCGCTCGACCTGGGCCTGCTGGACGCGCCGGTGGTGCGCTACGCCTCGCTCGAGCGCCTGGTGCGCGACCGCGTGCTGGCGCTGGCGGCGCAGGACGAGCACCTGTTCGCCAGCGACGCCCGCCTGGCCAGCGCACTACAGCAGGACCCGAGCATTGCCGCGCTGCGCGGCAGCGATGGCCGGCTCGACATGGAGGCCTACAAGCGCCTGCTGGCGACGCAGGGGCTGACGCCCGAGGGCTACGAGGAGCGCATGCGCGCCAACCTGTCGATCCAGCAGGTGCTGGGCGGCATCGCGGTCTCGGAGATCGTCAGCCAGTCGCAGGTCGACGCCGCCATGAACGCCTTCCTGGAGCGGCGCGAGGTGCGCCTGCTGCCGCTGGCGCCGGCCGACTACGAGAAGAACCTGGAGCCGAGCGCGGACGAACTGAAGGCCTACTACCAGGAGCACCTGGCCAGCTACCAGGAGCCCGAATCGGCGCACATCGAGTACATCGTGCTCGACCTCGACAGCGTGAAGAACAGCATCGCCGTCAGCGACGACGAGCTGCGCACCTACTACGAGCAGAACGCCGCCACCCTGGGCGCGCCCGAGCAGCGCCGCGCCAGCCACATCATGATCGTCGCGCCGCGCGACGAGCCCGCGGCCGAGCGCGAGCAGGCCCGTGAGAAGGCCGAGCAGCTGCTGCAGCAGGTGCGGGCCGACCCGGCCAGCTTCGCCGACGTCGCCAAACAGTCCTCGCAGGACGACGTCAGCGCCCCCAGCGGCGGCGACCTGGGCTTCTTCCAGCTGGCGCGCGGCACCGACCCGGCGGTGGCCCAGGCCACCTTCGCGCTGGCCAAGACGGGCGACATCAGCGACCTGGTAGAGAGCGACTTCGGCTACCACATCATCCAGCTCACCGACATCAAGCCGGCCGAGGTGCCGCCGTTCGAGGAGCTGCGCGACCAGCTCGCGGACCAGCTGCGCACCCAGCAGGCGCAGGCGCGCTTCAGCGAGATGGCGGAGAACTTCACCAACGGCGTCTACGAGCAGTCCGACAGCCTGAAGCCGGTGGCCGAGCAGCTGCACCTGACCATCCACACCGCCGACGTCACGCGCACCCCGGCGCCCGACGCCAGCGGCGCGCTGGCCAGCACGCGCTTCCTGAACGCGCTGTTCAGCAACGACGTGATGAACAACAAGCTCAACACCGAGGCCACCGAGGTCGGCCCGAACCAGCTCGCCTCGGGCCGCATGCTGGAGCACCGGCCGGCGCACGCGCGCCCGTTCGAGCAGGTCGAGGCCGAGGTGCGCAGCACCTGGCTGAACGAGCGCGGCGCCAAGGCCGCGCGCGAGGACGGCGAAGCCCGGCTCAAGGCCTGGAAGGCCGACCCCGCCAGCGCCACCGACCTGCCGGAAGCCGTCACGATCTCGCGCGACGAGCCGCACGGCCAGCCCGCAGCGGTGGTCGAGGCCGTGCTGCGTGCCGACCCGAACCAGCTGCCGCAGTTCGTCGGCATCGACCTGGGCGACAACGGCTACACCCTTGCGCGCGTCGACAAGGTGCTGCCACCCGCCACCCGCCAACCCCAGGAGATCGCCCAGATCCGCGCCGGCTACGCGCAGCTCTGGAACAACGCCGAGATCCAGGGCTACTACGACGAGCTCAAGAGGCGCTACAAGGCGCGCATCCTGGTGCGCCAGCCGTCGCCTGACGAGCTGGCACCAGACACGGACATCAACTGAGTCGAGGCCGGCCCGGCACCCGAGTGAAGAGCCACCTCGCGGTGGCTTTTTCACTCGCGCGGGCGCCGGCTACCCTGCCGCACTGCAGCCAATCATCCTGAATCCGGCAGTTGACCGCTGATCGTCGTCTTGTAACCCGCATGAATATTGACTTC
>CAYRHV010000292.1:0-3426 GCA_964424045.1 uncultured Ottowia sp.
GTGTAGGGGCGCACGCACAGCTTCGGCCCCTCGGGCGTGAACTCCAGGATCTCGATGTCCGGCGCCGGCTCGGCGGCGACGTTGGGGATGGCGGCGATGGCCGGCTTCAGGCGCGCGATGGCGTCGCGCGGGTCGACGCTGTTGGCGACCTTGGCCACGCAGTCGACGCGGCGCACCGGCAGGGCGCTGTAGTTCTGGATGTTGTCGCCGAAGATCTTGCCGTTGCCGACCACGGTCATGACGTTGTCCGGCGTCACCAGTGTGGTGGCGAACAGACCGAGCTCCTTGACCGTGCCCTCGACACCGCCGGCGCCGATGTAGTCGCCCACCTTGTAGGGCCGCAGCACCTGCATGAAGACGCCGGCCGCGAAGTTGCCCAGCATGCCGCTCCAGGCCGCGCCGATGGCCAGGCCGGCACCGGCCAGCAGGGCGGCAAACGAGGTGGTCTTGACGCCGAACACGTCCAGGATCGCCAGGATCAGGACGATGTTGAGCAGCACCGAGATGATCGACTTCAGGTAGTTGGCCAGCGTCGAATCGATCTTGCTGCCGCGCTCGAACACCTTGCCCAGCAGGCCGACGGCCAGGGCGATCAGCCAGCGGCCGACGATCCAGGCGACGATGGCGGTGACCAGCTTGATGCCGAAGTCGACGCCCTGGGTAGTGATGAATTGCCAGATGTCCTGTGTGTTCATGGTCGGGTTCCGGGGAGATGAGAAACGCGCGCAATGTACGGGGCGTTCCGGCAGCGGCCCGGACCGGGCGCTCCGCCGGCCTGCATTGAACGCCCGGAACGTGGCATTTGTCGGCTCGCCATGGTGCGGATGCAACGTCCGGCCGGTGGCAGGTGATACCCTCCGGTGATCTTGAAACCCGAATCCGCCTCCCTCAGCGAAGTCAACCTGTCCGAGCAGGACGGGGTGCGCCACCTGCACCTGGGCACGGTGTGGATCCAGGGTTCCATGCGCATTCGCAGGCCCTACGACATCGAGCTCGAATACGTGCAGCGCATGATGGCCTGGCTGCTGTTCGTGGAGCCCGACTGGGTGGCCGGGCGCCACGCCATGCAACTGGGCCTGGGTGCCGGCGCGATCACCAAATTCTGCCTGCGCCGGCTGGACATGACGTGCACCGCGATCGAGATCAACCCGCGCGTGGCCGACGTCTGCCATGCCTGGTTTCGCCTGCCGAGCCCGGGCGAGCGGCTGCGCATCGTGATCGCCAACGCGGCCGAGGAGATCCGCCAGCCCGAGTGGCAGGGCACGGTGGACGCGCTGGCGGTGGACCTCTACGACGCCCAGGCCGCGGCGCCGGTGCTCGACTCCGTGGGTTTCTACGCCGACTGCCGGCGCCTGCTGAGCGAGGAGGGCTGCATGACGGTGAACCTGTTCGGGCGCTCCAACAGCTTCGAGCGCAACCTGGCGCACATCGTGGCCGCCTTCGGCGCGCACGCCGTCTGGACCTTCAAGCCCACGCGCGAGGGCAACACCGTGGTGCTGGCGCAGCGCAGCGCGCGCCGGCCGAAACGCGAGGTGTTGCAGGCGCGCGCTGACGCCATCGAGGCGCGCTGGGGCCTGCCCGCTGGCCAGTGGCTGCGCGTCTTCAAGCCGGTCGAGAAATGAGGCGCAGCTCCCGTCCCACGCCGCTCGCGCCCGTGGCCGGCAACTGGCACGGGCCGCTGCAATGGCAGCAGCTGGTCGAGTGGCTGCACGAAGACGGCGTGATCACGGCGCGCGAGGCCGAGCGCACCGTCGCCCGCTGCTCGCACGCCGAGAGCGCGCTGCCGGCGCTGCTGCGCCTGGCCACGGTGGGCGTGGTGCGCGCCAGCGACGGCGCCGCGCTCGACGCCGAGGAGCTGACGCGCTTCCTGGCGCGCCGCGCCGGGCTGGAGTATTTGCGCATCGACCCGCTGCGCCTGGACGCCGGCAAGGTGGCCGACAGCATGAGCGCCGCCTACGCCGAGCGCCACGGCATCCTGCCGGTACAGGTGACGCCGGCCGAGGTGGTGGTCGCCACCAGCGAGCCCTTCGTCACCGACTGGGTGGCCGAGATCGAGCGCCAGGCCAAGCGCCCGGTGCGCCTGGTGGTGGCCAATCCGGCCGACATCAAGCGCTACACGGCCGAGTTCTTCGCCCTCGCCAGGTCGGTGCGGGCGGCGCAGAAGAGCGGCAGCGGCGGCGGGCCGGCCAGCTTCGAGCAGCTGGTCGAGCTGGGCAAGGCCGGGCGCCAGCTGGATGCCAACGACCAGGGCGTGATCCAGGTCGTCGACTGGCTCTGGCAATACGCCTTCCACCAGCGCGCCAGCGACATCCACCTGGAGCCGCGGCGCGACCAGGGCGTGATCCGCTTTCGCATCGACGGCGTGCTGCACCCGGTCTACCAGGTGCCGGCCGGGGTCATGAACGCCATGACGGCGCGCATCAAGCTGCTCGGGCGCATGGACGTGGTCGAGCGGCGCCGGCCGCAGGACGGGCGCATCAAGACGCGCAACCCGGCGGGCGAGGAAATCGAGATGCGCCTGTCGACCCTGCCCACGGCGTTCGGCGAGAAGCTGGTGATGCGCATCTTCGACCCCGATACCGCCGTCAAGGATCTGGCCCAGCTGGGCTTCACGCCGCACGACGCCGAGCGCTGGGAGGCCATGGTGGCGCGCCCGCACGGCATCATCCTGGTGACCGGGCCGACCGGCTCGGGCAAGACCACGACGCTGTATTCGACGCTGCGCCGCGTTGCCACGGAAGAGGTCAACGTCTCCACCATCGAGGACCCGATCGAGCGCATCGAGCCGACGCTGAACCAGACCCAGGTGCAGCCGCAGCTCGACTTCAGCTTTGCCGAGGGCGTGCGCGCGCTGATGCGCCAGGACCCGGACATCATCATGATCGGCGAGATCCGCGACCTCGAGACGGCCGAGATGGCGGTGCAGGCGGCGCTCACCGGCCACCTGGTGTTCAGCACCCTGCACACCAACGACGCACCGTCGGCGCTGACGCGGCTGATGGAGCTGGGCGTGCCGTCCTACCTGCTGAACGCCACCATCCTGGGCGTGCTGGCGCAGCGCCTGGTGCGCACCCTGTGCCCGCTGTGCAGGCAGCCCGACGACGAAGGCCGCATGGAAGTGCTGGCCGAGGCGGTGCGGCCCTGGAAGATCAACAAGGGCCAGTATCGGCCCTACAAGGCGGTGGGCTGCGTGGAGTGCCGCATGACCGGCTACCGCGGCCGCATGGGCATCTACGAGCTGCTGACCGTGACCGATGCCTTTCGCGCCCGGGTGCATCAGGACGTCGACATGGCGGCGCTGCGCAAGCAGGCGGTGGCTGACGGCATGCGGCCGTTGCGCCTGGCCGGCGCGCTGCGTGCGGCCGAGGGCCTGACGACGCTGGAAGAGGTGATCGCGGCGACGCCGCCGCTGGCCTGACGGCGCCA
>CAYRHV010000293.1:0-3397 GCA_964424045.1 uncultured Ottowia sp.
TCCTTCTTCAGCAGCTTGCCGGCCGCCGAACGCGGCAGGGGGGTGGCGGAGAAATGGATGAACTGGGGCACCTTGTAGCGCGCCAGCCGCGCACGGCAGTGGGCCAGGATGGCGTCGGCCGAGACCTGCCGATCGCCGGTGTAGACCACCACACCGACCTTTTCGCCCAGCACCTCGTCGGGCACGGCCAGCACCGCGGCTTCCATGATCTCGGGCAGGGCCAGCACCGCGGCCTCGATCTCGACGCTGGAGATGTTCTCGCCGCCGCGGATGATGATGTCCTTCTTGCGGTCGACGAGGTAGAGCCGGCCGCACTCGTCGACACGCACCACGTCGCCGGTGTAGTACCAGCCGTCGCGAAAGGCCTGGGCGGTCTCCTCGGGCTTGCCCCAGTAGCCGCCGGTGACGTTGCCGCCGCGCGCCACGAGCTCGCCGGTGTCAGGATCGGCGGCGTCCAGCGGGACGATGCCGAGGTCGATGGTCGGCACGGCGTAGCCAACCGAGTCGGCGTATTCGAACGAGTCCTCGTCGGGCAGCGCGGCGATGATGGAGGTGGTTTCGGTCATGCCGAAGCCGTTCGCCAGGCGGGCGTTGGGGAACGCCTGCTTGAGCTGGCGCACCAGCGACGGCGCGATCGGGGCGCCGCCGTAGGCAAGCCAGCGCACGCGCGTGCGGTCCAGGGCCTCGAACTCGGGCGTGCGCAGGATCAGCGCGTAGATGGCCGGCACGGTGATGATGAAGTTGATGCGCTCGGCACTGATGGCCGCGATGAAGCGGTCGCGGTCGAACTGCGGCATGACGACCGAGGTGCCGCCCAGGAACGCCGCCACCATCATCTGGGTGTTGCAGCCGGTGACGTGGAACAGCGGCACCGAAATCAGGGTGCGGACATCGGCCGGCGAGGCAGCCTCGATGCGCAGCGCATCGACGATGTTGCGCGAACTGGCCAGCAGGTTCTCGTGCGTGAAGGGCACGCCCTTGGCGTGGCCGGTGGTGCCGGAGGTGTAGAAGATGGTGACCACGGTGTCGGCCGTCACGTCGCTGGTGACGAAGGGTTCGTCGACCGAGGCCTCGTGGTCCGGCCCGAGCTCGTGCACGACGCCGGCGTCGCGCCGGATGTAGTCGATCTCGGCCGGCGTCAGGCGGGTGTTGACGGCCACCGAGATGCCGCCGGCCATCATGACGCCCCAGTAGGCCAGCACCCACTGCACGCCGGCCGGATGCGTGATGGCGACGCACTGGCCCGGCTGCAGCCCGGCGGCGCGCAGGCCGCCGGCAATGCGCGCGCTGCGGTCCCAGAGCTCGCCATAGCTCAGGCGCTCGCCGCCGAGCTCGGCCACGGCCTCGACCTCTGGCGCGCGCTCCACGTGCTGCCTGAGCATCGCCAGCAGCGAGGGCGGCAGGTCGGTGTAGCGGGCAACGCCGCTGGCGTCGAGCGCGATGCCGTGGCGCGGGAAGGGGTTGTGCGCGCGGCTGATGATCCGGATGTCGTTGGTCATGGCGGTGGCTGCAGGGGATGGGCCGGGATGCGGGGCTCAGGAGAAGGCCTGGAGCCCGGTCTGCGAGCGGCCCAGCACCAGGGAATGGATGTCGTGCGTGCCCTCGTAGGTGATGTCGGCCTCGAGGTTCATGATGTGATGCATGATGCGGTAACTGGCACGCAGGCCGTTGCCGCCGTGGATGTCGCGCGCCATGCGGGCGATGGCAAGCGCCTTCTCGCAGCTGTTGCGCTTGATCAGGCTGATCATCTCGGCCGTGCCGCGGCCCTCGTCCAGCAGGCGCCCGACGCGCAGGCAGCCCTGCAAGCCGAGCGCGATGTCGGTCTGCATGATGGCCAGCTTCTGCTGCACCAGCTGGGTGCCGGCCAGCGGGCGGCCGAACGGCTGGCGCTCCATGGCGTAGTCGCGGCTGCGCAGCCAGCAGTCCTCGGCCGCGCCCAGGGCGCCCCAGGCGATGCCGTAGCGGGCGCTGGACAGGGTGCTGAGCGGGCCGTTCAGGCCGGTGGCGCGGGGCAGCAGGTGGTCCTCCGAGACAAACACCTCGCGCAGCATGACCTCGCCGGTCGAGCTGTTGGGCAGGGCGACCTTGTCTTCGATCCGGCGCACCTCCAGGCCCGGCGCGCCCTTCGGAATGATGAAGCCGCGCACCGCCGACGGCCCCATGCCGAGCGCCCGCAGCTTGGCCCAGATGATGAACAGGTCGGCCACCGGCGAGAACGAGATCCACATCTTGTGGCCCGTGATGCGAAAGCCTCCGGGCACCTCGTCGGCGACGGTTTCCATGGCGGCCGGGTTGGAGCCGTGCTCGGGCTCGGTCATGCCGAAGCAGCCGATCAGCTCGCCACTGGCGAGCCGGGGCAAGTAGGCATCCTGCTGCGCCTGGTCGCCGAAATGGTGGATCGAGTTCATCACCAGCGAGCCCTGCACGCTCAGGATGCCGCGGTAGCCGGCGTCGACGCGCTCGAGCTCGCGCGTGGCGATGCCGTAGACGACGTGGCCGGCGCCGCTGGCCCCGTGACCCTCGATGGTGCAGCCCAGCAGGCCCAGGCTGCCGAGCTCGCGAATGATGCCGGGATCGTAGCCGCTGCGCTGCACCTGCTCCAGGTGCGGCCGCAGCCGACCGTCGCAGAACGCGCGCAGCTCGGTCTGGGTGATGCGCTCGTCGTCGCTGAGCTGGTCGGTGAAGTGAAACGGATCCTGCCAGTCAAATGTGGTCGTCATCGGGTGTCCCCTGCATGGGTGTGCAAGCCGGTGGCCAGCCGGTCATTCGGCCCTGGCGCTGTCACGCGCCGCGATCCGGTCGCGCCAGGCCTGCAGCGCGTGGAAGCCCGTCGCGCCGGCCCGGAACTGCACCACGCGCGCCACCTCGAGCGCGCAGAAGGCGGTGATGTCGGCAATGGTGAAGCGCTCGCCGGCGATCCAGGGCTGGCGCGCCAGCCGTTCGTCCAGCCAGGCGGCGGTGGCCAGCGCCAGCTCGCGCTGGCTTTGCGCGTAGTCCGGAAACTGCCGGTCGACCAGCGCCTCCATGTTCGGCAGCGTGTTGCGGATCCAGGCAATGATGGGCGTCATCCAGTAGAAGTCCATACGCCGATCCTGCATCTCGATCCAGGCATGCTCGCGCGGCGTCGCGCCCATCAGGTTCGGCTCCGGCGCCAGGGCCTCGAGCCAGGAGCAGATGGCGCGCGCCTCGCTCAGCGTCGTGCCGTCGTCGAGCTGCAGCACCGGAATGCGCATGAAGGGGTTGAGGGCGCGGAATGCGGGCTCGCGGTGCTCGCCGGCCATCAGGTCGACGCTGGCGTATTCGATGTCGGTGATGCCCTTTTCGTGGATGAACATCAGCACCCGGCGCGGATAGGGGGCCCGGTAGGCGGTAAACAGCTTCATGCGTGACGGGTTGG
>CAYRHV010000294.1:0-3397 GCA_964424045.1 uncultured Ottowia sp.
CGCGGCAGCGATGCCGTCATTCGTCATCCCCATGCAAACACTGAATGAACAGGCCGCAGCGGCGCAGGCCGTGCTTGACCCGGCCGCCTGGGCCTTCTTCAGCGGCGGCGCGGGCGACGAGCGGACCCTGCGCGCCAACGCCGAGGCCTGGCAGCAGCTGAGCCTGTGGCCGCGCGTGCTGCAGCCGCTGGCCGGCGGCCACACGCGCGTGCGGCTGGCCGGGCGCGAGCTGGCGCATCCGATCCTGCTGGCGCCGGTGGCACTGCAGCGGCTGGCCTATCCGGAGGGCGAGTGGGCCAGCGCGATCGCGGCGGCCGCACAGGGCGCGGGCTTCATCCTGAGCACCCAGACCAGCGTCCCGCTGGAGCGCGTGGCCCAGGCCGTGCTGGGCGACCCGAGCCGCGGGCCGCTCTGGTTCCAGCTCTACTGGCAGGCCGACCGCGGCTTCAACCGGACCCTGGTGCAGCGCGCCGAGGCCGCGGGCTACGAGGCCATCGTGCTCACGGTCGACGCGCCGGTGCAGGGCGTGCGCGACCGCGAGCGCCAGGCCGGCTTCACCCCCCCGCCCGGCATCCACGCCGTGCACCTGCAGGAGGCCCCGGCTCCCGCCGCGGCGCCCGACACCTATTGCGCCGGCGTGCCCGCCTGCGCACCGACCTGGGACGACGTGGCCTGGCTGCAGGCCCGGACGCGACTGCCGCTGTGGCTCAAGGGCGTGCTGCACCCGCTGGATGCCTGGCAGGCGCAGGCGCTGGGCGTGGCCGGCCTCATCGTCAGCAACCACGGTGGCCGCACACTGGACACCGTGCCGGCCACGGCCACCGCCCTGCCCCGGGTGCGCGCCGCGGTCGGAGCCGAACTGCCGCTGCTGGTCGACGGCGGCATTCGCCGCGGCACCGACGTGCTGAAGGCCATCGCCCTGGGCGCCAACGCGGTGCTGGTGGGCCGGCCCATCGCCTGGGCACTGGCGACGGGCGGCGCACTGGGGGTGGCCCAGACGCTGCGCCTGCTGCGCGACGAACTGGAGATGGCGATGGCGCTGGCCGGCTGCCGCGACCTCACCCAGGCCGGGCCCGGGTTGCTCGCGCCCGATTGAACCATGGCGCGCCCGCTCGCGCACTCCTGTGGACATTTGTTACCGCATGCATCGGATGGGCCGGGAAGTCTTGCAATGCGATTGATTCTCATTTAATATCCCCACTTCATTTCCGGATTTCCATCGCGTCCCTGCCATGATCGTCTGTGTCTGCAACCGAATCTCCGACCGCGAAATCACGCGCCAGGTCAACGCCGGCATGAGCTTCGACGACATCCAGCTCGAGCTGGGGGTGGGCACCTGCTGTGGCTGCTGCGAGGAGAATGCACGCGAACTGGTCGCACAATGCTGCGCCTCGCGGCCGGTGGCTGCCCTGCGTGACGCGCAGGCGCTGGACGGATCGCCCTGGGCTCGGGCATGATGGCGGGTTCGGGAGCAGGCGCGTGAACCCCACTGCCATCCTCGCCGGGCTGGGCGCGCTGGCCCTGATGGTCGTCGCGACCGCCTGGGTGCTGCGACGCTGATCCCCTCGCGGGTGGCGCGCACGCCCCACTCGCCTGCTCGATCCCATGTCGACCGCAAGCCTGCATCCGATGCCGTTTCCTGGCCGCAATGCCCTGATCGTCGGCGGCGTGCTGGTCGTGCACGCGGCGGGCCTGTGGGCGCTGCAAAGCGGTCTGCTCAACCAGCCACCGCGGGAGATCCTGGTGCCGGCCCAGATCCTGGCCGAACTGGTGGCCCCGCCCCCGCCGCCCGCCCCTCCGCCGCCCGAACCGGCCCCGTTGCCCGTGGTGCAACCGCCGCCGCCCGAGCCGGCACCGCCCAAACCCCGTGTGACGCCGCGCCGCGTGGTCGTCAAGCCGCGCCCGGCACCCCGCCCCACCCCGCAGCCGCTGGCCGTGGCCGAAGCCGCGCCGACCGCGCCCGTGGTGGAGATGGCGCCCGCGGCACCGCCCCAGCCGGCACCCGAGCCACCGCCGGCAGCGCCGCCGGCGCCACCCGCACCGCCCGCGCCCCCGGCCATCGTGCAGCCCTCGTCCAGCGCGGCCTACCTGAACAACCCGCCACCGCCCTACCCGGCCATGAGCCGGCGCCTGGGCGAATCCGGGCGGGTCGTGGTGCGCGTGCTGATCGGCGCCGACGGGCGGGCCCAGGATGCACGCATCCAGCGCTCCAGCGGCTACGACCGGCTCGACCGCGTGGCGCTGGAAACCGCGCGCGACCGCTGGCGCTACGTGCCGGGCACGCGCGGCGGCGTGCCGGAGGCAATGTGGTTCAACGTTCCGATCAATTTCGTACTGGAGTGAGTTTTCATGGAATCGCAATTCGGCATGATGCACGTCTGGACCCAGGGTGACGTGGTCACGCGTGCCACCTTCGCCGCGCTGATCGCGATGTCGGTGCTGTCCTGGGTGGTGATCCTGATCAAGGCGCTGGACGTGATGCGCGCCAAGCGCCAGGCGGCACGCGTCGAGAGCTTCTGGCACTCGAGCGACATGGCCGAAGGCCTGTCGAAGCTGGGCAAGAACGGGGGTGGCAACCCGTTCCGCGACCTCGCGCTCGAGGGCCGCGAGGCGGCGGCCCACCACCGCGCCACGCAGGCGCAGCTGCACGACACGCTGGACGCCAGCGACTGGATCTCGCGCGCCCTGCACAGCAGCATCGACAACACCAGCGCGCGCCTGCAGGCGGGCCTGGCGATCCTGGCCTCGGTCGGCTCGACGGCGCCCTTCATCGGCCTGTTCGGCACCGTGTGGGGCATCTACCATGCGCTGATGCGCATCAGCGGCGCCGGCCAGGCCTCCATCGACCAGGTGGCCGGCCCGATCGGCGAGGCCCTGATCATGACCGCGCTCGGCCTGGCGGTGGCGATCCCGGCGGTGCTGGGCTACAACGCCCTGGTGCGCGGCAACAAGACCATCCTGGCGCGCCTGGGGCGCTTCGCGCACGACCTGCTGGCCTACTACGTGACCGGTGCGCGCGTCACCATCGGCGGCAGCGACACCAACATCGTCCAGATGAAGAAGGCCTGACGCGGGAGGGTATGGCCATGGCCGGATTCATCAACCAGGAGCCCGACGAGATGATGAACGAGATCAACATGATCCCGTTCATCGATGTCATGCTGGTGCTGCTCGTCATCTTCATCATCACGGTGCCGGTGCTCAAGCATGCCGTCAACGTGGAACTGCCACGCGCCAGCAACGAGAAGGAAGTGGTGCAGCCCGAGACGCTGCGCCTGTCGGTCAAGGCCGACGGCAGCTACTGGCTGGGCGACGAGGCCGTGAGCGATGCGGAATTCGCCGCGCGCCTGCACGAAGCAAGCCAGCAGAACCCGCAACCCGACCTGCACATCCGCGG
>CAYRHV010000295.1:0-3394 GCA_964424045.1 uncultured Ottowia sp.
GGTGGATGTTGGCGCGGTCGTGCTCCTCGAAGCGGCGCATGGCGTCCAGCACCGGCAGCGGCATCTGGGTGGTGGCCGCGTTGTCCAGGTAGGCCAGCGCCTTGCCGTGGATCTGCTGCGCCAGCACCGGAAACAGGGCGCGCAGGGCGGCGCTGCCGGGCGCCGGCGCGGCGGCGGTGCGCGCGTGCAGCAGGGCCTGGGCCTCACCCATGGCTGGGCTCCGTGGCGCCGCGCAGGAAACGCCCGATGCCGGCGGCCAGCCAGCCGCTGTCGAGCCACTGCATCAGCAGGCCGGGCTCGTCCGGGTGCTCGGGCTCTTCCAGGCAGCGCTCCAGCACGGCGTGCGCCATGCCTTCGATGATCAGGCTGCGCGCGGTGGCCTCGTCCAGGCCGCGCTGGCGCGCGTAGAACAGGGCGTCCTCGGGCAGGGCGCCCCAGGTCGCGCCGTGCACCGCCTGCACCTGGTCGTGCAGGATCTCCATGTGCGGGCGCAGCACCAGGCGCGGGTTGCCGTTCAGTGCCACGCCGTGCAGCATCTGGTGTACGTCGGCATCATCGGCGCCGGGTGCGATGCGGGTGTAGGAGTTGGCCACCATGCGGGCGCGGCCGCCGGCCAGCGCCAGCACGTCGACCTGGCTGCGCGTGCGCGGCGCGTCGTGATTGCAGTAGACCTGCTGGTCCACCGCCTGGTCGCTGCTCAGCAGCAGGCCGGTGTTGCGCGCTTCGGCGTCCGCCTGCAGGTTCACGGTGCAACGCTGCAGGTGGTAGCTGCTGCCGATGGCCACCAGCGCCTGCGCGTAGTGCGCCTGCTCGGCCAGGCGGGCGTGCACGTCGTGCGCCACCTGGTCCTCGGCCGCCGGCGCGGCGATGCGCAGGTGCTGCACCCAGGCGCCGCGGCCCAGGCGCACGTGGGCCTGCAGGTTCTGCGTCAGGGCGGGCTGGCCGGCGGCGTGCTCGTGGATCTCGACCACGATGCAGCGCACGCCATCGGCCACGTCCAGCACCAGCAGCGGCGCCTCGACGCGCGCCGTCGGCTGGTGGCGCAACTGCAGCCAGACCGTCTGCGGCCCGGTGGCGCCGGCGCCAGCGGCATGCACGCGCAGGCGCAGGCCCTGGCGGCACAGGGCGCGGTGCGCCCAGGCGAAGGGGGCGGCCTCGTCGCTGCCGGGCGGCGGCAGGTCGGCCAGCAGTTCGGCGCGCTCGGCGGCGTCAAGTGCGCTCAGCAGTCTCGCCTCGTAGCGGTCGGCCGGCGTGTCGCCGATCGGCTCGACGTGCCAGCCGCCATCGGTCGTCGACGTGTCGTCATCGGCCGGCGTGTCGATCCATTGCGCCAGCGCCGGCGGCGGCAAGTGGCGGAAGGCCTCGCTGTGGCGCCCGATCCAGCCGTGCGTCTGCAGGTGCTCGCGCGCGGCCTGCATGGGTTGGGTGTGGTCCATGCCCTCAGGCCTCCGCGGTCGCCGGGCTGCGTGCGAAACCGGTGCGGGCGATGCCGCGCGCCAGTTCCAGGCCGCCGGTCTCGGCAATGCGGCCCTGGTCCAGGCGCAGCACCACGTCCGGCTGCAGCGACTCGATCATCTGCAGGTAGTGCGAGATCACGAGGAAGGCCGTGCCCTGCTCGCGCAGGCGCTGCACCAGCTCGACCACGGCGCGCACGCCGTCGACGTCCATGCCGGAGTCGATCTCGTCCAGGATCGCCAGGCGCGGCCGCATCAGCGCCAGCTGCAGCAGTTCGTTGCGCTTGCGCTCGCCGCCGGAAAAGCCCTCGTTCACCGGCCGGCTCAGCATGGCTTCGGGCATGCCGAGTTCGCGTGCACCGGCCTTGGCGCTCTTGAGGAAGTCGAACGCGTCCTGCGGCTGCTCGCCGCGCGCCTGGCGCACGGCATTGATGGCGGTGCGGATGAACAGGTTGTTCTTCACGCCGGGCACGTCGGGCGGCGCCTGGAAGGACAGGAACAGGCCGGCGCGCGCGCGTTCGTGCGCTTCCATGGCCAGCAGGTCCTGGCCCGCCAGCAGGGCCTGGCCGGCCGGGATCGAATAGTCCGGGTGGCCCGCCAGCGCCAGGCCAAACGTGCTCTTGCCGCTGCCGTTGGCGCCCATCAGCACCACCATCTGGCCTTCGCTCACCTGGAGCGACACCGATTGCAGCACCGTGTGCTCGGCGACGTCGACGCGCAGGTCACGCACATCCAGCAGGGTTGGCTTGCTTGTCATGAAGGGGTTTCCTTGTCTGGTCAATTCGTGTGGATGCGTCGTCAGCCGACCGAACCTTCGAGCGAGACCGCCAGCAGGGCCTTGGCCTCGAGCGCGAACTCCATCGGCAGCTCTTCCAGCACCGCCTGGCAGAAGCCGCCGACGATCAGCGCCGTGGCTTCCTCGGGGTCGATGCCGCGCTGCTGGCAATAGAACATGCGCTGCTCGGAGATGCGCGTGGTGGTGGCCTCGTGCTCGACCACGGCGTCGCTGCGCGCGGTGTCGATGTAAGGGAAGGTGTGGGCGCCGCAGTCGGGACCGATCAGCAGCGAGTCGCACTGCGTGTGGTTGCGCGCCTTCTCGGCGCCGGCGTTGATGCGCACCTGGCCGCGATAGCTGTTCTGCGCGTTGCCGGCGCTGATGCCCTTGGAGACGATGCGGCTCTTGGTGCGCTTGCCCAGGTGGATCATCTTGGTGCCGGTGTCGGCCTGCTGGAAGTGGTTCGACACCGCGATCGAGTAGAACTCGCCGCTGGAGTCGTCGCCGCGCAGCACCACGCTGGGGTACTTCCAGGTCACGGCCGAGCCGGTCTCGATCTGGGTCCAGGCGATGCGCGAGCGCTGGCCCAGCGCCAGGCCGCGCTTGGTCACCAGGTTGTAGATGCCGCCGACGCCGTTCTCGTCGCCCGGATACCAGTTCTGCACCGTCGAATACTTGATGAAGGCGTCGTCGTGCGCGATCAGCTCGACCACCGCGGCGTGCAGCTGGTTCTCGTCGCGCTGCGGCGCGGTGCAGCCTTCCAGATAGCTCACCGTGCTGCCTTCCTCGGCAATGATCAGCGTGCGCTCGAACTGGCCCGTGTTGGCGGCGTTGATGCGAAAGTAGGACGACAGCTCCATCGGGCATTTCACACCCTTGGGGATGTAGACGAAGGAGCCGTCCGAGAACACCGCCGAGTTCAGCGCGGCGTAGAAGTTGTCGCCCTGCGGCACCACCGTGCCCAGGTATTTCTCGACCAGTTCCGGGTGGTGCTCGACGGCGTGCGAGAACGAGCAGAAGATCACCCCGACCTCGGCCAGCTGTTCGCGAAACGTGGTGCCCACCGAGACCGAGTCGAACACCGCGTCTACCGCCACGCCGGCCAGCTTGGCGCGCTCGTGCAGCGGCACGCCCAGCTTCTCGTAGGTCTCCAGCAGCTTGGGGT
>CAYRHV010000296.1:0-3392 GCA_964424045.1 uncultured Ottowia sp.
ACCCATGTCCAGACTCAACCAGTCAAGAAACAACCTCTTGACGCTTCACAGCTAGTCGGTTTCGGCCTGGGTCTGCAGAGCGTGCTGGGGGAACCATCGCAGCCATGCGTCGATGTCAAGCAGCAGGCTGTGGCGACGCAGTTGCTCGCCGTAGCGCTTGCGCTGACGGTGCTGCATGGCGGCGATGCCGGTGAAGCTGGGCGGGCTGGTGACCTGCTGTAGCGCCATTTGAACCGTGACGCAGCCGCCGCGCGCTTGCGCTTTCCTACCTGAAAGACTCCTCACGGTCTGCCCATTGGTACCCACAGGCGAGCAGGGTCAAACCATGCGCATTCACGACGTTGCAGCTTGGCCGCGCGCCGTCAACGAAGCTCGACCAGCAGCGCCGCCACGTCGGCGCGCGGCTTCGATCTCCTGATTCGTGGTGCGATCGGTGCTGACGAACAAGCCAAGGGTGCGCAACTGCTGTGCCACCTCGGCGCCTTGTTCGTCGCTGCCGGCGCAGCGCTTGCCCGGCAGCAGGCGCGTGGCGCTAAGGGTTCAGCCCCAGTGGCGCACGCGGCCGGTGTCGATGTGGACGAAGTTCTCGCGCGGGTAGAAGCCGACGCCGCCGGCCTTGAGCGAGCGCGCCACGTCGCGCAGGTCGCTGAGCGCGACGCCAGGCAGGCGCACGTCGATGGCCTTGCCGTCCATGTGCAGGCTGCGCTTGGCGACGCCGCCGCCGCGCGTCTTGCGCAGGCGCTCGTTGGTGTGGGGACTGCGGTAGCCGGAGATGACCTCGAATGGGCGCGTGCTCTCGAGCTCGCGACGCACGCGGTGCAGCAGGTTGAACAGCTCCGGGTCCATGTTGCCGACTTCGCCGCTGTAGTGGTCGCGCAGGAAGTGGTTCAGGTGGTTGAGCGCAGTGGGGACGAAGTGGTTGCCGATGGCATAGACCAGGGCGGTGCGCTCGTGGGTGTGCAGATGGCTGAAGGACAGTTGCCGGGACCGGGCGGCGGTGCGGGGCGTGCTGGCGAGGGCGGTGCCGGCGGCCGGCACCAGCAGGCCGGCGACTCCCAGGCTGCGTCCCAGGAAGAGGCGGCGATGTGGATCGGTCATGCGCTAGGGGCTCCTCTTGGTGCAAACCAAAGGATTCTAAAGGCCGCGCAGCGGCATCGACCCGAAAACCAGGGACTCTGGTCGGGTACGTGCGCGGCCGCGCCGTGCCCCGATCGAGCGACTAGGAGGTGGAGCGCGCGACCTCGGTGCGCATCACGCGTGACGGTCGCTGCTGCAGCGCGCGCTCGAGCAGCGCGTCCTGGCCGTACAGGTCGGGGGCGAAGTGCACGCGCCCGTCCTGCACCGTGGCGGTGCGGTAGACGATCAGCACCGGCACCGGGGTCGGCAGGCGCGCCGTGATGGTGCGCGAGCGGCCCATGGAATCGCGAATGCGCGCCTCGCTCCAGTCCGAGTCGTCGGCCAGCACCCAGTGCGCCAGCTCGACCGGCTCCTCGACGCGGATGCAGCCGTGGCTGAAGTCGCGCCGGGCGCGGTTGAACAGGCCGACCGAGGGCGTGTGGTGCAGGTAGATGGCCTGGTTGTTGGGCAGCACGAACTTGATGTCGCCCAGGGCGTTGAGCCGGCCCGGGCGCTGGCGCACGCGCCAGGCGCCGTCCTCGACGGCGGCCAGCATCTCGGGCGTGACGGCGGTGCTGCGTTCGCCGCCGGGGCCGACGAATTCCATGCCCTGCGCCGCCAGGTAGCCGGGATTGGCGTGCAGCTTGGGCAGGGTTTCCCGGCGCGTGATCGAGCGCGGGATGTTCCAGTAGGGGTTGAACTCGATCCACAGCATGTTCTCGTCGAACAGCGGCGTGCGCGTGTCCAGCGCCTTGCCGACGATGACGCGCATGGCAAAACGCTCGTGTGCCGCGGCGCCTTCATGCTCCCAGGCGCGCAGCATGAACTCGGGCACGTTGACGGTGATGAAGCGCTCGGCCGCCGGCAGCGGCGTCATGCGCAGGCGCTCCAGCGCGAGCTCGATCTGGCGCACGCGCGCGGCCGGCGCGACGTTCAGCGCCGCCAGCGTGGCGCGGCCCAACACGCCGTCGGTGTCCAGGGTGTGCCGGGCCTGGAAGGCGCGCACGCCGTCCTGCAGCGCGGTGTCGTAGGTATCGGGAGCATCGCCTGCGCCGGCCGACAGGTCGCCCAGCGCGTGCAGCCGCTCGGCCAGCAGCGCTAGGCCGGGCCAGCGTTGCTCGGCCTGCAGCTTGCCGCCGGGCAGGGTGGGCAGGGGCTGGTCCCAGGCCGGGTGGCCGGTCAGCTCGCGGTAGTGGGCCAGCGCGCCCAGCAGCGGCTGGTACTGCGGCCAGGGTGGGGTCGCGGCACGGCGTGCCGCGGCCGGGTCGCCGCGGGTGGCGGCCTCGCGCAGCAGGGCCTCGAGTTCGGGCGCGGGCGCCGTCTGGCTGTCGTAATGGGCACCGAGCCGGGCCGGATCGACGCGGCCGTGGCGCAGGTCCTGCAGGTAGCGCGTCACGGTCTGCGTCAGCAGTTCGTCCCACTGCGCGGCGCGCTCGGCTGGCAGCGGCTGGCGGGTGTCCAGCGACTGGGCCCAGCGCTCGGCGTCGTAGTCGGCGGGTTGCAGACCGTCGCTGGCGGCCTGGGTCAGCCATTGCACGACCTCGCGCGCCGCCGGGCGCGGCTGGCCTTGTTCATCCAGCCACAGGCCCTGCCCGCTGGCCGCCAGCGGCGTCAGCAGGCAGAGCAGGGCGGTGCCGTGCAGCCAGCGCCGCGCCCGGTCGGCCAGACGGGCCGCCCTGGGCGCGTGCATGCCGAGCGCCGACAGGCCGGGCTGCCGGTGCGAGCGGGGAGGCGGGACGACGGCGTCGATCATGCGAGTCATGATAGGCGAGCCGGGGCATCCATTGCCAGACCGACGCGCGCCGGGAGCGGCACAAATGCACGCCGGTGCGGCGTTGCTACCGCGCGGAGTGCCGCCAGCTCAGGTCGTGTGGCCGGCGGCGTGCAGCGCCAGGATGTCGCGCACGGCGCGGTTCGCGGGCGTCGGCACTCCAGCCTGCGCGCCCAGGTCGGCCACGGCACCGCTGAGCCACATCAGCTCCAGCGGCTTGCCACGCTTGAGGTCCTGGTGCATGGACGAGGTCATCTCGGGCGGAAAGCCGTCGACGAAGCCCAGCCGGTCCTGGCCATAGTCGGGCGACAGCGCGACGCCGAGCGCGCGTCCGACGGCGGTGGTCTCCTCCATCAGTTCGAGCAGGAAGGCGCGCGTCAGCGGGTGGGCGCGGATCGGGCCCATCGTCGTGCGCATGCTGGTGGTGCTGCCCGAGACGCCGACCAGCAACACGAACTTCTGCCAGATGCGCAGCAGGATGTCGTCGGCCAGCTCGGCGTCGAAG
>CAYRHV010000297.1:0-3382 GCA_964424045.1 uncultured Ottowia sp.
GCCACGATGTCGGTGAAGGTGCCGCCGCGGTCGATCCAGAACTGCCAGCGGGCGGAAGCTGCTGCGAGGGGAACTTCAGCGTGCATGGCGCGCCATTATGGGCCGCGCCCGGGCCTGTCGCAGACGGCTCGAAGGTGGTGTTTTCACCGTTTCCAGGGGCACGGAGAAAGCCTATGCTGCCCGCACCGCATTCCCGTTTCCACTGCCTGAAGGAATTCACATGAAGCTGACCCGACGCTCCCTCGGAGCCCTTGTCGCCGTCTCGCTGGGTGGCCTGGCCCTGGCCGCCAGTGCGCAAACCAAGTGGGACCTGCCATCGGCCTATCCGGCCAGCAACCTGCACACGCAGAACCTGACCCAGTTTGCCCAGGATGTCGAGCGCGAGACCGGCGGCAAGCTGAAGATCCAGATCCATGACAACGCCTCGCTGTTCAAGGCCCCGGAGATCAAGCGCGCGGTGCAGGGCGGGCAGGCCCAGGCCGGCGAGATCCTGCTGGTGAACTTCCAGAACGAATGGCAGCTCTGGGGCCTGGACGGCATCCCGTTCCTGACCGCCAACTTCGCCGACGCGCAGAAGCTCTACCAGGCGAGCAAGGCCACGATCGAGAAGAAGCTGGCCGAGCAGGGCATGGTGCTGCTGTATTCGGTGGCCTGGCCGCCGCAGGGCATCTACACGAAAATGCAGATCAACAGCGGCGCCGATCTGAAGGGCATCAAGTGGCGCGCCTACAGCCCGTCGACCGCGCGCATCGCCGAACTGGTGGGCGCGCAGCCGGTGACGGTGCAGCAGGCCGAGCTGTCGCAGGCGATGGCCACCGGCGTGGTGGAAAGCTACATGAGCTCGGGCTCGACCGGCTACGACACCAAGACCTACGAGCACCTGAAGTTCTTTGCCGACGTGCAGGCCTGGCAACCCAAGAACGCCGTGATCGCCAACAAGAAGGCCTTCGACGCGCTGGACGCGGCAACGCAGGAAGGCCTGCTCAAGGCCGCGGCCGAGGCCGAGAAGCGCGGCTGGGCCGACAGCGAGCAGAAGACCGGCGAATACCTCGACCTGCTGCGCCAGAACGGCATGACGGTCTACGCACCGAGCGACGCGCTCAGGGCCGACATGCACAAGGTCGGTGACGTCATGCTCGAGGAATGGTTGGAGAAGGCCGGCCCCGAGGGCAAGGCCGTGGTGGACGCCTACCGCGCCGGCAAGTAAGCGGCACGCGAGCGCCGCAGGCCGGCCCGGCATCGCGCCGGGCCGGCGCACCCCTCTCTTCCTGCCCACACCCCCCGGAGCGCGATGCGCCGCCTGCTCGACTTTCTTTACGACGCCTGCGCCTGGCTGGCGGCGCTGGCCATGATCGGCGTGCTGGTGATGGTGCTGACCTCCATCCTCGGCCGCCTGCTGGACTTCCACCTGCCCGGCACCGACGCCTACGCCGGCTACAGCATGGCGGCGGCGGGCTTCCTGGCGCTGGCGCACACGCTGAAGAAGAACGAGCACATCCGCGTCTCGCTGCTGATCGGGCGCCTCACGGGCGGCACACGCCGCGGCATGGAGCTGTGGGCGCTGTCGGCCGCGGTGCTGCTGGCGGCCCTGTTCGCCTGGTTCTCGGTGCGGCTGGTGTGGCTGTCCCGCGTCTACAACGACATCTCCACCGGCAGCGACGCCACGCCGCTGTGGCTGCCCCAGATCGCGATGGCGGTCGGCACCCTGATGCTGCTGGTTGCCTTCGTCGACGAATGGGTACTGGAAGTGCGCGGGCTGCGCGACCACGAGGCCGAGAGCGAGGAGGCGCTGCACAATGAGTGACTTCGGCATCACCGTGATGCTGGTCGTCTCGCTGTTCGCGCTGCTGGGCAGCGGGGTGTGGATCGGCCTGACGCTCACCGGCGTGGCCTGGATCGGCATGCAGCTGTTCTCGGCCCGGCCGGCGGGCGACGCCATGGCGATGACGATCTGGGGCTCGTCCTCGAGCTGGACGCTCACCGCCCTGCCCCTGTTCATCTGGATGGGCGAGATCCTGTTCCGCACGCGGTTGTCGGAGAGCATGTTCCGCGGACTGGCGCCCTGGGTCGGCTGGCTGCCGGGTCGGCTGCTGCACACCAACGTCATCGGCTGCGCGATCTTTGCCGCGGTCTCGGGCTCGTCGGCCGCGACCTGCGCCACCATCGGCCGCATGAGCCTGCCCGAACTGGGCCAGCGCGGCTACCCGAGCGACCTGACCATCGGCTCGCTGGCCGGTGCCGGCACCCTGGGCCTGCTGATTCCGCCCTCGATCATCATGATCGTGTATGGCGTCACCGCCGACGTCTCGATCGCCAAGCTGTTCATCGCCGGCATGCTGCCGGGCATGCTGCTGGCCGCGCTGTTCTCGGGCTACATCATGGCCTGGGCCTTGCTGCACCCCGGCCAGGTGCCGCTGCCGGACGAGCGTCTGTCGCTGCGCCGCAAGCTGTACGAATCGCGCCACCTGATCCCGGTGATGTTGCTGATCGCCGCCGTACTGGGCTCGATCTACACTGGCGTGGCCACCGCCACCGAGGCCGCCGCGGTCGGCGTGGTGGGCGCCCTGCTGCTGTCGCTGATACAAGGCAGCCTGTCGTGGCAGACCTTCCACGCCTCGCTGATGGGCGCCACGCGCCTGTACTGCATGATCGCCCTGATCCTGGCCGGCGCCGCCTTCCTGACGCTGGCCATGGGCTACATCGGCCTGCCGCGCAACCTGGCCGAATACATCGGCGGCCTCGGCCTGACGCCCTTCATGCTGATCGTCGTGCTGGCGCTGTTCTACATCGTGCTGGGCTGCTTCCTGGACGGCATTTCCATGGTGGTCCTGACCATGGGCGTGATCCTGCCGACGGTGCAGGCCGCGGGACTGGACCTGGTGTGGTTCGGCATCTTCCTGGTGATCGTGGTCGAGATGGCACAGATCACGCCGCCGGTGGGCTTCAACCTGTTCGTGCTGCAGGGCATGACCAGGCGCGACATCGCCTACATCGCGCGCGTGACGATGCCGTTCTTCTTCCTCATGTGCCTGATGGTATTGCTGCTGTGGTCGTTCCCCGGTCTGGCCACCTGGCTGCCCGGTCACATGTAGCCGACCCTCTCCGGCGACGCTGACAGGCCATCTCGGCCGGCACGGACGCGCCCATGCGCCGCGATCGCTGGATGGCGCTGCTCATGGCTGGGGCGCGGACGGATGGGCATGAGCGCCGTCGCGCACCACTGCGTCGAAGCCGGCGCGATCGGTATCGCCCTCGGTGGAGATGAAGAACAGCACCGAGTCGCGATCGATGCCGAGCGTCTCCTGGATCCCCGCCAGCGCGGGGTCCGTCAGCACCTCGTGGGCGAAGCCGAAGGGGGCGGCGCCGGACTCGCCCGAGATGA
>CAYRHV010000298.1:0-3375 GCA_964424045.1 uncultured Ottowia sp.
CGCGCTCGATCGGCGTGGCGGCGTTCTTGCCGATGTTCAGGCCCAGCAGCATGCGCGGGCCGCGGCCCGGCTGGCGCAGGCGGCGCTGCAGGCGCGAGCGCTGGACGTTGCGCACGAAGGCCTCCAGCCCGTCGTTGTTGAAGCCCATGCGGTTGATCAGCGCCTCGGCCGCCGGCAGGCGGAACATGCGAGGCTTCGGGTTGCCCGGCTGCGCCAGCGGCGTCACGGTGCCGACCTCGACGAAGCCGAAGCCCATGGCACCCAGGCCGTCGATGGCGCGCGCGTTCTTGTCCAGTCCAGCCGCCAGGCCGACCCGGTTGGGAAAGGTGAGGCCGGCCAGCGTCACCGGGTCGTCCACGCGCCCGTTGCACCAGCTCCACTGCAGCGGCGTGCCGGCGCCACGCGCCAGCAGGTCCAAGGTCAGGTCGTGCGCCGCTTCCGGGTCCAGGTTGAACAGGACCGCGCGGGGCAGGCCGTAGGGCAGCAGGGCCATTGGATAATTCTTGATTCGGGGGATGACGAACGGGAATTGTCGCAAATGACGCAGGACGAACTGAAGGCCATGGTCGGGCGGGCGGCGCTGGCGCACGTGGTGGCCGGCGAATGGGTGGGCGTGGGCACGGGCTCGACGGTGAACCACTTCATCGACGCGCTGGCGGACGTCCGGGACCGCATCCGGGGCGCGGTGTCCTCGTCCGAGGCCTCGACGGCACGTCTGGCGGCGCTCGGCATCCCGGTGGCCGACTGCAACGCGGTGGACGAGATCGCGGTCTACATCGACGGCGCCGACGAGATCGACCCGCAGGGCCACATGATCAAGGGCGGCGGCGCGGCGCTGACGCGCGAGAAGATCGTCGCCGCGCAGTCGCGCCGCTTCGTCTGCATTGCCGACGCCAGCAAACGGGTCGACGTGCTGGGCCGCTTTCCGCTGCCGGTGGAGGTGATCCCGATGGCAACCCAGCGCATCGTGCGCCAGTTCGCCGCGCTCGGCGGCCAGGCCGGCCTGCGCCGGGTGGATGGCCAGCCGCTGGTGACCGACAACGGCCAGCACATCCTGGACGTGCGCGGCCTGCGCATCGCCGATCCGCCGGCCTTCGAGAGCGAGGTCAGCCAGTGGCCCGGCGTCGTCACCGTCGGCGTGTTCGCACACCAGAAGGCGCAGGTCTGCCTGCTCGGCACGCCCGAAGGCGTGCAGACGCTGCGTTATTGACCTGCGCTCGCGAGCGGAGCGACGTATGGCGTCGCCGGCCGTTCCTGGCTGGTGGGCTGCTGTTCCAGGGCCTCGATCAGGGCGATGAGCGCTGCGCCTGTCGGCTGCCGGACCTTGAGCGCCAGCAGCTCGTCGGCGCGCGTGCGCCCCAGGTTGACTGCAGCCACCGGCTTGCCGACCTCGCTGGCCGCGCGCACGAAGCGATAGCCCGAATACACCATCAACGAGGAGCCGACCACCAGCAGCGCGTCGGCCTGCTGCACGGCGGCGAGTGCCTGCTCGACGCGTGGGCGTGGCACGTTCTCGCCGAAGAACACGACGTCCGGCTTGAGCATGCCGCCGCAGCGCGGGCAGTCCGGCACCTGGAAGTCCGAGAAATCGAGGCCGTCCAGGTCGGCGTCGCCGTCCGGCGCGCTGCGTGCGTCCAGCGCGGCCCAGGCCGGGTTGTGTGCCAGCAGCTCGGCCTGCAAGGCGGCACGCGACACCCGCGTCTCGCAGGCCAGGCAGCGCACGCTGTCGATGCGGCCGTGCAGGTCGAGCACGCGGCGGCTGCCGGCGGCGCTGTGCAGGCCGTCCACGTTCTGCGTCAACAGCAGCCGGACGTGGCCGCGTGCTTCCAGCCGTGCCAGGGCGTGGTGCGCCGGCCCGGGCCGGGCCTGGGCCATCGTGCGCCAGCCGACCAGGCTGCGCGCCCAGTAGCGCCGGCGCGTGGCCGCATCGCCGACGAAGGCCTGGTAGGTGACCGGCGCCGCGCGCTTCCAGTCGCCGTTGTCGTCGCGGTAGTCGGGGATGCCGCTTTCCGTACTGCAGCCGGCGCCCGTGAGCACCAGCAGGCGCGGGCGTCCGCGCACGAAGTCGGCCAGGGCGGCGATTTCGGGGTCCATGGCGGCGATGATGCCGCAAATCGGCGGCCGGCGACCAGAGTCGTCCCGGGTTTCCGGGGCTCAGCCGCCCTGGCTCGGCTTGCGCAGCGAATCCTGCAGTTCGTGCAGGCGCAGGCACTGCGGGTGCTCGCGCATGGCGGGCTTGCTGCACTCGTTCTGCAGACACACGGCGTGCGCGAAGAAGCGGCTGTCCTGGCACAGCGTGGTCGGGGCCGCCGGCGTCGGTGCGATGGCTGCCGCCGAGGCCGTGCTCTCGGCCTGCGGCTGGGCTTCCGCGCGTGCCGCTGCAGCGGCCGGCGGCTGCGGCGCACGGGCCTTGCGATCCCTTGTCGCCGTGGGTCTGGCCGGGGTCGGTTGCAAGGCGGCCGTGGCCGCCGCTGCCGGTTCGACATCGGCGTCGGCGCTGGCGTCGGGAACAATGTCCGCGGCTCGCAGTGCCTGCACCGCGTCGACGGCCCGGGCGACCGCTTCGGATTCCGGCGCTGGCGCGAGTGCGTCGATGGGTGCTGCGCCATCGAGCCGTTGCCTCGCGACGCCGGCCGGGGTCGTGTCCGTCGCCTGGGATGCAGCGGGTGTTGCCGCGGGTGGGCCCCACAGCCAGCCCATGCTGCCGAGCACCAGCAATGCGGCCAGCGACACCAGGACCGCAGCGGCAATCCGGGCGACGGGCGGGCGCGAAGCGCGTGCCTTGCCGCGGCCGGCGCGCCGGCGCCGGCGTGCCGGCGTTTCGATGTCCAGCAACTGCGTCGGCTCGCTGAGCGGCACGAGCTGATGGGCGCACTTGACGCAGAACTTCGCTGAGTCGCGATTCTCGGCGTCACATTGAGGGCAGGTCAGGGACATCGGATCAGGCCGCAGGATTCACGCCCGGGGCGTGCAAGCCAAATTGATTCAAAGTGTATCGCCAGAAGCCGGATGCCCGGTCTTCGCGGCCACTCCTCCGTCGCATCTTTGCGTCAAAGTGCCGATCCGGTCTGTTTCGTCGCCGAACAATCGAGTCTCCCCGGGTCCGGTCTGGTGCTCATGCCCTCGCGCATCGGATCGCAGCTGTCGGGGCGCGCCTTGCCCGGCGCGACCACAGCCGTGCGGCCGCGCTCGCCGGCGCGGCACCACCGGCCATGCTGGCAAAAGCCATTGGGGTACCGACAAAGTGCCACAATCAAGACTTGGGGCCGGCCAGGGGGCCGGTGTGATCCGATCCGAGGAACAAGCCATGGCAACCAGATCCAAGCACGCATTCGCATCCACCCGCAAGACGTTCACCACCGCATCCGGCAAGAC
>CAYRHV010000299.1:0-3369 GCA_964424045.1 uncultured Ottowia sp.
GCGTGGCCGAGGATGTTGGCGGTGGCCATCAGCTCTTCCAGCAGCGCCATCGACACCTTGCCCGAGACGCTGTAGGGGTCGAGCACGGCGCGCTCGGAGTATTTGAGCAGCACGCTGGCGTTGATGCGCCCGACGTCGACCAAGCCCATGGTCCAGCTGCCGAAGCGGCGCTCGAGGATTTCCTCGTAGTGCAGCAGCACCAGGTCCTTGTGCCGCGGATCGCGTTCGATCGTGCCGTAGAGGTCGCTGATGACCTGTCGGCCGCCCTCGATGGCCTGCATGAAGATGCCGCCGCCGTAGACCAGGATGCCGGTCACGCCGTGCTCGTGGTTGTGCCGGCGGGCGGTCTCGAGAATGGCCTGGATGGCGCCGGGCGAGGTGTCCACCGCGCGGCTGGCATAAAGCAATCGGACCAGCATGGTCAGGCCTTCCGTGGAATGAGGGAGAGGAATTCGCGCCGCAGGTTGGCGTCCTTGAGGAACACGCCGCGCATGACCGAGTTCATCATCTTGCTGCCGGTGTCCTTGACGCCGCGCCAGGCCATGCAGAAGTGCGAGGCCTCCATCACGATGGCCAGGCCGTCGGGCTTGGTCTTGTGCTGGATCAGGTCGGCCAGCTGCACCACGGCCTCCTCCTGGATCTGCGGCCGGCTCATGATCCACTCGGCCAGGCGCGCATATTTCGACAGGCCGATCACGTTGGTGTGCTCGTTGGGCATGACGCCGATCCACAGCTGGCCCATGATCGGCACCAGATGGTGGCTGCAGGCCGAGCGCACGGTGATGGGACCGACGATCATGAGTTCGTTCAGGTGCTCGGCGTTGGGGAATTCGGTGATCGCCGGCGACTTGCGATAGCGGCCCTTGAACACCTCGTTGAGGTACATCCGGGCCACGCGGCGCGCCGTGTTGGCGGTGTTGTGATCCTCGCGCGTGTCGATCACCAGGCTGTCGAGCACGCCCTGCATCTTGCCCGCCACCTCGCTCAGCAGCTGGTCGAGTTCGCCCGGCTCGATGAAGTCGGCGATGTTGTCGTTGGCGTTGAAACGCTGCCCGGCGGCATGCAGGCGCTCGCGGATCTTCACCGAAACGGGCGTGCCTTCATCGCTGGCGGCCTGCAGCGTGGCGGTGTCGGGCTGGACTTTCATCGTGCTGGTGAACGGCGGTTGAATGCGGTCGAAAGCAGGGCCGTCAGCACGCGAAGCGACTGGGGCGGTGCCGGCGAGCGGCAGGCATCAGCGCCCATCACGGTTCGGAACAGCATCGGGCGGCTGACTGCACAGCGATGGTAGCAGCAAGCCCCGGGCCGCGCTCGGCCGGTCCGCGGCCGAGGCCGGCGGTCCACCCCCTACAATGCCCTCGAGTCGAAAGCCATGCGGTCCGGCTGCAGCGCCGCTCCGCACGTCGGGAGGAGACCCGTGCATTCCAGCTTCATGCGCGCGGTGCGCGAGCGCAGTGACGCGGCCCTGGCCTCGGGTGACCTGCTTCCGGTGGAAACCGGGCAGGTCGTGGTCGAGGAGCGCGGCCTGGCCTTCATCGTGCGCTGGGCCGCGGCCCTGGCGCGCAAGGATGCCGCCGCGCCGCCCGCTGCCGAGCAGTCGAGCGCCGATGGAGAAGCCGTGGTGCTGCCCGGCGGCCCGCGCGATCCGAGCTTCAACCCCTTCCTGAACCCCGATCCGGCGCTCACCATCGGCCCCATCGGCGACCGGCACACGGTGATCCTGAACAAGTTCCCGGTCTGCCTGCACCACCTGGTGCTGGCACGGCGCGAATTTGCCGAACAGCTGTCGCCGCTGGAGGAAACCGACTTCCGCGCCATGGCGCAGCTGCTGTCGAGTGAAGGCGGTCTGGGCTTCTACAACGGCGGCGCAGCGGCCGGCGCCAGCCAGCGCCACAAGCACGTGCAGTGGATCCCGGCGTCGCCGGAAAACGCCTCCCTGCTGCGGCTGGCGGCCGAGCTGCCGCCGGACACGCCCGAGGGCACGCTGGCCCGCCATCCGGCGCTGACGTTCACGCACCGCTTCCTGCGCGTGCAGGCCGGCCGCGGCGTCGACATCGAGGCCAGTGCCCAAAGCCTGCTGCGCGCCTTCGAGCAGGCCTGTGCCGCACTCGATCTGCGCCCCGGTGCCGACGGCCTGCTGCCGCCCTTCAACCTGCTGGCCGGCGACGGCTGGATGCTGGTGGTGCCGCGCAGCCGCGAGCACTTCGAGGGCATATCGCTCAACGCCCTGTCCTTCGGCGGCACGCTTTACGTGCGCGCCGCCGAGCAGGTGGAAACCATACGCAGCGCCGGCCCGCTGCAGGTGCTGGCCAGCGTGGCGACGCCGGCGACCTGAGGCTCAGCCGACGGCCAGGCGGCGCGCCAGGTCCTCCTGCGTCGAATACTCGAACTCGGCAATCAGCGGCAGGTGGTCCGACATGCGATGCCAGACCCGGCCGCGCGGCGTCGCCAGGCTGATCGGCTGCAGGCCGCGCGCGAAGATCTGGTCCAGCTGCGCGACCGGAAAGCGCGACGGGTAAGTCAGGGTTCGGGGCCCCTCGACCGTCTGCAGCGCGTCGCGGCGCAGCAGGCTGCGCACGCGCGAGCCCCAGTCGTTGAAGTCGCCCGCCACCAGCAGCGGCGCATCGCGCGGCACCTCGCGCCGGATGTAGCGGCGCAGCTGGATCGCCTGGCGAAAGCGGCTCGCCGGAATCAGGCCAAAGTGCACCACGATCACGTGCATCACCGTGCCCAGGGCCTGCAGCTGCACGTGCAGCAGACCGCGCTGCTCGAAGCGGTGGTCCGACATGTCCTGCTGCCGGGAGCTGATGATCGGCCAGCGCGACAGCAGCGCATTGCCGTGCTCGCCGTCGCGCGTGATGGCGTTGGTGTGATAGACGGCCTCGTAGCCCTCGGGCGCCAGGAAGTCCGCCTGCGGCAGCTCGGGCCAGCGCGTGAAATACTCGGCCTCGCGCCGGTTGGCGGCGCGCACTTCCTGCAGGCAGATGATGTCGGCGTCCAGCATCTCGACCGCCAGCGCGAGGTTGTGGATCTCCAGCCGCCGCGTCGGCCCGATGCCCTGCACGCCCTTGTGGATGTTGTAGGTGGCCACCCGCAGGATGCCGGACTCGGGCAGCCAGATGCGCTGCTCCTGCGTCACGTCACGCCTCCCGCATCGGCGTAGCGCGGCAGCAGCAGGCAGGCCTCGGCGTTGGAGGGCGAAAAGCAGCGGTCCGCCGCTTCGCGCCAGGGCAGCCAGACGAAGTCGCTGTGCTCGCGCGGATTGAGCCGGACCGCGGCCCCGCACGGCACGCGCAGGCCATAGACGTATTCGACGTTGCGCGTCACGCCCGGCGCGTAGCGCGCGCGCCAGTGCGGATAGATGTCGAA
>CAYRHV010000300.1:0-3358 GCA_964424045.1 uncultured Ottowia sp.
GCGTAGGTGCGCACCTTGGAGGTCTTCAGCTTCATGCGCACCAGGCCTTCGGCCAGGGTCACGGCAGAGGCCACGCCATCGACCACGGGGCAGCCGGTGGCCTCGGTCACGGCCTCGTCCAGGCCGGCCATGCCACCGCAGCCCAGGCAGATGACCTCGACGCCATGCTGGTCCACGATCTGCTTGGCCTTGGCGACGATGGCCGCGACGGCGCGCTCGTGGCTTTCCTCCAGTTCGAGCACGCCCAGACCGCTGGCGACGACAGCGGCGCAGCGCTGCTTCAGCCCGGCCAGCAGCAGGCGGTCCTCGATCAGCGGCACGGTGCGGTCCAGCGTGGTGACGACACCGAACTTGTGTCCCAGCAGGCTGGCCATCATGGCGGCGGCTTCGGTGATGTCGACCACGGGCACGTCCAGCGCTTCCTGCAGGCCTTCGCGGCCGTGCTCGCCAAAGCCGGCCTGGACCACGGCGTCGAAGGGCTCGGGGTACTTCAGCACGGCGTCGAGCACGCCCAGGGCGGCGAGATAGCTCTCGACGTTGCCCTCGCAGGAATCGGCGCCGAAGCGGGGCGTCAGGCCGACGATTTCCGTGCCGGGTGCCGCCGCCGCGCGCGCTGCGGCAACGATCGAGTCGGTCATCGTGGCGGTGGTGTTGACGTTGACGACCAGGATGCGCATGTTTGTCTCCTAAGTAGTGTATACAAATCTGTATACAAATTATCGGAAAAACCGGATGAGAAGTCAAGAAAAATCCGGCAGAGAGCACGACTGCAAGTCGGGAACCTGGCAAGTGCCGGCCCGCTTGCATGGCGCATCCATCCGCGCCTGCGCGTCACGGCAACCGGGTGGTCGGGGGGCTTGCGTGGGGCCGGCCGCCCACGTGCCGGCCGGCCGGGCAGCGCCTCGGGCCAGGGCTGTGCAGATGGGCGACCCGCGGCCGGCATGGGCGTCTGCATCGGAATTTCCACAGCCGGAGTGGTTGCCCTTGGCCGGGGTGTGGCGCGCTGGTCCGCGTCCGCCGGTGTTGCCGCTCAGGTGATGCGCAGCGTCAGCTGGTCGAATCCGCTGGCCGGGAAGTGGGCGCGCACGGGCGGCTGGTCGGTCACCGGTTCAATCGCCTGTGTGGCGTCCAGCAGGGCTCGCAGCAGCAACTGCAATTCCATCCGTGCCAGCGGCGCGCCCGGACAGACGTGCAGGCCGGCGCCGTAGAGCAGGTTGCGCTCGCGGTTGCGTTCCGGGTCGAAGTGGTCCGGGTCGCGGAACACGGCTTCGTCCCGGTTGGCGGCAGCCCAGAGGATGGTCACGCGCTCGCCGGCGTCGATCTGCCGGTCGCCGATGTGGACCGGGCAGGTGGTGATGCGGCGGTTGGCGATCAGCGGCGCGTGGATGCGCAGGATCTCGTCGATCGCGTCTGGCTGCTCGGCCGGGTGGTCGCGCAGGCGCTTCTGCAGTTCGGAGTGTTCGGCCAGGTAGTGCATCAGGATGCCGACGCTGGCGGCGATGGTGCCCAGTTCGCCCACGGTCCAGTTGCGCACGATGCTGACGATTTCCTCGTCGGTGATGGCGCGCTCGTAGACGCGTTCGCGCAGCAGCCGGGTGGTGACGTCATCGGGGGCATCATCGCCGGCGTCGCGCCGCAGCACCAGCTGCTGCTTGATGTGGCCGTCGAATTCAAGCGCGATGCGCGCCATGGCGCTGCGGTCGCTGGCGTGCGTGGCCGCGTGGTTGTGCGCGATCCATTCGCGCAGCGGCGCGTGCAGCGAGTCGGGCCAGCCCATGAAGGCGCACTGGATGCGCACCGCGAACGGGTGGGCGAAGGCGTCCATGACCTCGAACGGCGCGGTGCGTGGCAGGCCGTGCACCAGGCTGCTGGCGATGCGCTCGCACACGGGCTGGAATTCCGCCATGCGATCGGGTGTGAAGTAGCGGTTGATCAGGCGCCGGTAGGGCGTGTGCTCCGGCGGATCCATGCCGTTGGGGATCGACAGGTGGTTGGAGGCCGAATTGCTGAAGGTGGCCGAATCGTGCAGCACGCGCATCACGTCGGCGTGGCGGAACAGCGACCACCAGAGGTAGTCGCTCCAGGCGACCGGGCAGCGCTGGCGCATCTCGTCGTAGCCGGCGATCTGGTCGGCCAGCACGGAATCGGCAAGGGGATCCCAGTCGGCGGGGCGGGGGGAACGGGTGGTCATGGCGATGGCTCCAGGTGCGTGTGCCGCGCGGGCACATGCGCCGCATGCAGATGCGGGCCCACGGCAATTGTGGCGATTTCTCAACGGGGAGTTCTAACCCGATGCTGCGAACAGGGTTTTGACCGCGATCAGGGATGGGGCAGGTGTCGCTCAGGCCACCAGCGGCGGTTCCTGCATGGCTTCGAGCTGCTCGCGCAGCAGGGACGCCTGCTGGCGCCAGTAGTCCGGGCTGCCGAAGGCCGGGAACGCGGCCGGGAAGGCCGGATCGTCCCAGCGCCGCGCCAGCCAGGCGCTGTAGTGGATCAGGCGCAGCGTGCGCAGCGGCTCGACCAGCGCCAGCTCGCGCCGGTCGAACGGACGCAGCTGCTCGTAGCCATCAAGCAGGGCGCCGAGCTGGCGCTGGCGCTCGCTGCGCTCACCCGCCAGCAGCATCCACAGGTCCTGCACCGCCGGGCCGCTGCGGCAGTCGTCCAGGTCGACGAAATGCGGCCCGCCGCCCGGGCCTTCGACGGGTGTCCAGAGGATGTTGCCGAGGTGGCAGTCGGCATGCAGGCGCAGGGTCTGGATGGGCGCCCGCTCCGGGTCGTCCGCCGTCCGGGTCCAGTCGGCGTGCTCGGCGATCCAGGCGATGGCCTCGGCGCTGGCGTCGGCCCATTCGCGCTCGACTTCCAGCGGCAGCGCGCCGTGCGAGAGCAGCCAGTCGCGCGGCTCGCGGCCGTGGCTGCCGAGGTCGAGCGCCGGCCGTGCGGCAAAGGGTCGACGTGCGCCGACCTCGTGCAGGCGCGCGATGAAGCGGCCGATCCACTCCAGCGCCTCGAGATCGTCCGGCTCGGGGGCCCGGCCACCGCGCCGGGGGCTGACGCTGAATTGAAACTCGCCATGGGCATGCAGGGTCCGGCCGTCGAAGGCCAGCGGCGCCACCACCGGCACCTCGCTGGCGGCCAGCTCCTGAGCGAAGGCGTGCTCCTCTTCGATCTGCGCCGCGCTCCAGCGGCCGGGCCGGTAGAACTTGAGCACAACGGCCGGGTGCGCGTCGGCCAGCGGCGTACCCGGCTCCAGGTGCGCCAGATAGACCCGGTTCTCGTAGGAATTGAGCGCCAGCAGGCGGCCGTCGCCCATCAGGCCGAGGCGGGCCAGGGCGTCCAGCACCCCGTCGGGCGTGAGGCG
>CAYRHV010000301.1:0-3357 GCA_964424045.1 uncultured Ottowia sp.
TCGCCTCCTTGTAGTTGCGCGTCGCGTACTGGGCATTGCCGAGCCAGAACAGCGCTGCCGGCGCCAGGCTGCTGCTCGGGTAGCGCTTGACGAAGCTGGCAAACCGGCTCTGCGCCGCCGCGTAGTCACCGGTGCGGAACACCGACAGCGCGGCTTCATAGTCGCGCTGCTCGTCGCCGCTGGCGGCCGCAGCCTCGCCGTCGGCCGGCGCGCCGCCGGACTCCAGCCGCTGCAGGCGATCGTCCAGGGTCTGCAGGGCCTCGACCCGGTTGCGCAGCTCGGACACCTCGCGCGCCAGCTCTTCCTGCTGGCCATGCGCCTGCGCCAGCTCGGCGCGCAGGGTCTCCTGTTGCTGCTGCAGCTCGAGCATGCTGCGGCGCAGGTTGGTGTTCTCCTCGACCAGCCGGTTCTGCGCCGTCACGGCCTGGTCGAAGCGCTGGCGCAGGTCGAGGATGGCCTGGCGTGCCTGGTCGTCGCCGCCGAAGATCTGGGCCTGGGCTCCGCCGGCCAGCCCCAGCAGGGCCAGGCTGGCCGCGGCAACCCAGGTTCGCGCAAGCACTGGCCCGCCCCTCATCGGTAGCGCAGCTCGACGCGCCGGTTCTGCGCGTAGGCGTCCTCGCTGCTGCCCTGCACCGCCGGGCTTTCCTCGCCGAAGCTGACGGCCTCGATCTGGCCGTCGGTGGCGCCCACCAGGGTCAGTGCGCGGCGCACGGCCTCGGCGCGTTTCTGCCCCAGGGCCAGGTTGTATTCACGGCTGCCACGCTCGTCGGTGTGGCCTTCGAGCACGACGTTGCGGCTGCGGTTTTCCTGCAGGAAGCGCGCGTGCTGGTCCACCAGCGACTGGTATTCGGACTTGACGACGAAGCTGTCGAAGTCGAAGTAGACGACACGACCGATCCCGGCCGGCCCGGCGGCATCACCGGTGACGCTGCCGGCCTCGACCTGGGTCACCGCGCTCTGGCCGGCGCCGTTGGCACCGGAAGCGCTGGCGCCGTCCGCGATCGGCGGATCCAGCTTGACGCTGGAGCCGCATCCGGCCAGTGCCAGGGCCACGATGGCCAGCATGATGGGACGTTTGATCATTCGAGTTTCTCCTGCAATGAAGGCAATGAAGGGATTGGGGAAAACGGGTCTGCCACGAACTCGCTCGCGCTCAGCGCTGGAACGGGCCCCAGGACGGCTCGCGAATCTCGCCGCCCTTGCCCGCCAGGCGCGCCTTGATGCGGCCGTCCAGGGTGGTGGTCATGAGGGCCTCGCGCCCGCCATCGCGGGTCGCATACACGATCAGGCGGCTGTTCGGCGCGAAGCTCGGGTTCTCGTCGTCCGTGGTCTCGGTCAGGGCCGTCACGCTGCCACTGCCCAGTTCCATCACGTGCAGGCGAAAGCCGCCGCCCTGGCGCGAGATGTAGGCCAGCCAGCGGCCATCGGGACTGACCGTCGGCGAGACGTTGTAGCTGCCGTTGAAGGTGACGCGCTGGACGCCGCCGCCGCTGGCCGCCATGCGATAGATCTGGGGTCCGCCACCGCGGTCGCTGACGAAGTAGAGGGTGCGTCCGTCGGGCGAGAACACCGGCTCGGTGTCGATGCTCTGGGACTGCGTCAGGCGCCGCGGCTCGCCGCCGCTGGCGTTGATCAGGTAGAGCTGCGAGCCGCCGTCGCGCGACAGCGTGACCGCCAGGCTGTGGCCGTCGGGCGACCAGGCCGGCGCGCTGTTGGAGCCCTTGAAGTTGGCCAGCAGGCGTCGGCGGCCGCTGGCCACGTCGTGCACGTAGACCACCGGCTTGCGCGCCTCGAAGGACACGTAGGCCAGGCGCTGGCCGTCGGGCGACCAGGTCGGCGAGATGATGGACTCGGGGCTGGACAGCGCGGCCTGTGCGTTCTCGCCGTCGGCATCGGCCACCCACAGCGTGTAGCGCTTGCCGTTGCGGGTCACGTAGGCCAGGCGGGTCGAGAACACGCCCTTCTCGCCGGTCAGCTTCTCGTAGATGTAGTCGGCGATCTTGTGCGCCGCCAGCCGCAGGTCGGCCTGCGGCACGACATAGCCCAGGCCGCCCAGGTCGCGGTCACCGACCACGTCCCAGAGCCGGAAGCGCGTGTCCCAGCGACCGTCCGGCAGGCGCGCGACGCTGCCGCCGGCCAGCGCATCGGCGCCGCGCTGGCGCCAGGCCGACATGTCGGGGCGGGTGGTCTCGTCCATCGCCTCGGCACCGGTGTCGACGCCGCGGAACTGGCCGCTGCGCTCGAGGTCGGCGCGCACGATGGCGCCGATCTTCTGCGGCGACGCCGAATCGCCGCGGAACGGCACCAGGGCGATCGGCATCTGGGTCAGGCCGATGCCGGAGACCTCGACCCGGAACTGCGCCAGCGCCGGCAGGGCAGGCGTGGCCAGCAGCGCAGTCAGCAGGCGGCGCCGGGTGCGATCGGAGGTGCCGGGACGGGAGTGTTGGAGAAGTCTCATGCCGTGTGATGTCGAAGCCGCCGCAGCGGCCCCATGCCGCCGCTGATGTTACCCATTTGGGGCGAGGGCACGTCACAAACTGTAGCGCGCCGGCGCCTGATCCGGATTCTGAGGCGGGCGCCGGAAAATGGTTCCGTGACGCCGTCCAGCCACCGCCCATCGCGCGGCGCCCTCTAGAATCGACGGTTTGCAGCCGCCCGCGACGATGCCTCCTGAAGCCCCCCCCGCCGCCGCCGACCAGTCGCTGCTGCAGCGCCTGCGCCGGCTCTGGCCCTACTTCCGTCAGTACCGCATCGGCTGGGTGATGGCGGTGGTCGCGACCCTGATCGGCGCCCTCACCGAGCCGGCGATCCCGGCGCTGCTCAAGCCGCTGCTGGATGAAGGCTTCAACCGGGGCCGGCTGCAGCTGTGGATGGTGCCGACGGCGATCATCGGCCTGTTCTCGATCCGCGGGGTGGCGCAGTTCGCCGGCCGCTACGCGCTCTCGCGCATCGCCGCCGACGGCATGGTGGTGCTGCGGCGCCAGCTGTTCGACCGCCTGCTGCACGCCGACCTGACGCTGTTCGCCCACCAGTCGGCGAGCCAGCTGGCCAACACCATCGTCTACGAGGTGCAGACCGGCTCCACGCTGCTGGTGCAGGCCCTGCTGAACCTGGCGCGCGACGGCTTCACCGTGGTCGCCCTGCTGGGCTACCTGATCTACCTGAACTGGCAGCTGACCCTGATCGTGCTGGTGCTGGTGCCCTGCGTGGCCTTCATCCTCAAGACCCTGTCGCGGCGCCTCTACAAGGTCACGCGCCAGAGCCAGAGCGCGACCGACGAGCTGGCCTACGTGGTGGAGGAGAACGTGCTGGCGCACCGCATGGTGCGGCTGCACCAGGCGCAGGCCGGCCAGGCGA
>CAYRHV010000302.1:0-3348 GCA_964424045.1 uncultured Ottowia sp.
GACAAGGCAACCGACCCGGCGCTGGATCTGCACGTCATCCTGGACAACAGCTCCATGCACAAGACCGCTGAAGTCCGGGCCTAGCTAGCCAAGCACCCGCGCATCAAATTGCACTTCACCCCCACCAGCGCCTCGTGGCTGCACGCGGTGGAGCGCTGGTTTGCAAGTCTGGAGCGCAAGGCGCTGTATCGCGGTGCCTTTGGCAGCGTGCAGGAGCTGCGCATTGCCATTCGCCAATTCATCGATCAGCACAACGCCCATAGTGCCAAGCCGTTTCGCTGGACCAAGAGTGCTCAGGCCATTCTCGCCAAGGTCGAGCGGGCAAAAGCGGCTGCAGCATGATATGAATTATCGAATTAATGAAATACAACAATAGGCTGGTCAGGATCGGGGGCGTTGGCCCTCAGTCGACCTCGAGCCGCCGGACGCCATGGAAGGCCCACCACTTGCTGAGCACGTAGGTGCCGAGTGCCACCGCCCCCAGCACGAGCACCAGCAGCACGTCGTAGCGCCAGGGCAGGAAGCGCAGCGCGAGCGCGTAGGCCGCCTCGTTGATGCCGAAACCGGCTGCCGACAGCAGGAAGAACCGAGGCAGTGCGCGCGCTGGTGTGCGAAGGTCCACCACTGGTGCCCGGCAAAGGACACGCCAAACGCCGTGAGCCAGCCCAGCACATTGGCGACCAGCGGCGCGAGTCCCGCCCGGTCGACCAACAGGACCACCACCACCAAGTGCACCAGCGCCGCGGCAGCGCCGGCAACGATGAAGCACAAAGCGGGAGGCAGCCGCCACGAATCCAACACGGACCAATCGGAAGAACTAGGTAAGAGCTGGAATTCTAAGAGCCGCCCAGGCGGCAGGATGCAACAATCCACCTATGCCCACCGGCCAGAATCCCGCATGGCCCGTCGCCACAGGCGCCCGAACCGCCGTGTGCATTTGCGTCGACGACTTCGGCGTGCATCCGGCGGTCAACGACGCCGTCTTCGCGCTGGCCTGCTGCGGGCGCATCAGCGCCACCAGTGCCATGGTAGGCGGCGCGGGCTGGGCCAGCGGCGCGGCCCGGTTGCGCGCAGGCGAACTGCCCTCGATCGAGGTCGGCCTGCACCTGGACCTGACCGAACCGCTGATCCGCAGCGGAGACTTGCGCATGCCGCTGCGCCGGCTCATCGGCGCGAGCTACGCACGTCGCCTCGCTGCGGTGCGCCTGCAGGCAGAGGTCGAGCGCTAGCTGGACGCCTTCGAGTCGGGTTTGGGCCGGCCACCGGCCTACGTTGACGGCCACCAGCATGTGCACCAGCTGCCCCAGGTGCGTGACGCACTGCTGCGCGTGCTGTCAGTGCGCTATCCGGCTGCCGGAAAGCGGCCCTGGCTGCGCTCGACGCGACCGCGCGCCGCTCTCGCCCATCCCAAGGCCGTCGTGATCGCCGCGCTGGGCTCGCACGCCCTCGGCCAGCGCGCTCGCGCCGCTGGCTTCGCGCAGAACACGGCACTGTTGGGCGTCTACGACTTCGCCGGCAATGCGGCGCGCTACCGCCGGCTGCTTGGCGGCTGGCTGGCGCAGGTTCGTACCGGCGATGTACTGATGTGCCACCCGGCAGCCGCCTCGATCCCGGGCGACGCGATCGCGCCGGCACGCGCGATCGAATACCAGGTGCTGGGCTCAGACTGGTTCGAGAACCTGCTGCGCGAAGCCGGGTGCACGCCAGCGCCCATGGGCCCCCTGCTGGCTGCGGCGGCCGGACATTCGACTTAATCCGAATGGCACTTACTTTGGCCGCATCGGACGCCCATGAAGGATGATGTCGGTGCGAGCCAGAAGGCGATTCTTCTTCAGCCAAGGGTAGGGTTTGGGCCTTCGCTTGCGCTGGCGCGGCTCGATTCGGCCAGGTCGGTGCCCGACCCTCGACTGCGCGATCATCGCGAACAGCTCGGCATTGACCGCTAATGCGCGAGCATGCCATTGCGTCCACAGCTGGCAGGTGTGCTTGAAGCTCAGCGTTCGCGGATCCACACCGGCATCGTCAGCTGCCTGTGCCATCAGCAGCCGGATCAGGTTGTAGGCCAGCAGGTGCACCCACAGTTCCTTCTCGTTCATCTCCGGACTCTGACAGTGCAACACCTCCATCCCCATCGTGGTCTTGATGTTGCGCAGGTCCAGTTCAATGTGCCAGCGGCGCGCATACAGTTGCGCCAGATCGGCCTTGCCGACCCTGCGGTGTGCCACCAGGGTGGTGACCAGGATCTGGCGGTCGGTCTTCACTTCACGCACCTGCAGTTCGTCGGCAAACGCGCGGTACTCCTGGGGCGTCATCCACTGCGGGCGAGCGGGTTTGGACCACATGACCAGGTGATCTCGGGCGCCGAGCCGTTTGCCGCGCCAAAAGTCGGTGTTGCGCGAGCCGTTCTGCTCGAAGAGCACGTCCACCCCGGCGCGAGCCAGTGTCGCGATCAGAAAGTAGTTGCAATACAAGGCATCGGCCAGCATGACGTCGCCCGCAGCGAAGTTCGCCGCCAGGCTGCGAAACAGGCTCAGCTCGCCGCTGCCCTTGCCGCTGTGCGCGCCGATCGCCGCATCCAGTGCCGCGCCGGTGGCCAGGCACAGCACCACCACCAGGCGCGCCAACGGGAAGCCCACGCCAGCGGCCTGCGTGCTCGGTTGTGGATACCGTGCCTGGTTCTGCTCGGTATCGGGCATCGAGATCCCGGTGCCGTCGACCAGCTTGACCGGGCGGCCCCGCCAGCTCCATTGGCGGCGCGCCTGGGCATGCAGCTGGCGTCCCGTCTCGCGCGCCAGGCCACTGACCATCGACAGCGGCAGCCGCTCGCGCGCGCGGCAATACGCTCCAGTGCGCGTGCTGCCTGGCCTGAGCCCGCAGCCGGCGCGTTGCACCGCCCAGCCGTTGACCGCCTTCTGGCACGAGCCATCGGCATCGAGTGCCTGCTGCATGAACAGCGACAGCGTCACTGCCGGCGGATACAGCCGCTCGCGGTGCGGCGGACTCAGCGCCTCGGTCGCCTGCAGCAACCGTGGGCTGGTCAGCAGATTGAAGAACTCCATCGACTGGGTCGATCGCGCTCGCCCCTCGATACGCTTGCGGTGTTGGTGCTGGCGTTGGTGGCGGCTGCTTTGCGCGTTACGATCCATGAGGGGCTGGCCTGCGGAAAGATGGCTGGTTGTGTGAGAACTCCCATCCTATCGGTCCTTGGGTCGGCCCCCTTTGCTGCACAGTCAAGGGCTTGGCGGTGCAACTTCAGCACCGGCGACGTTAAGTAAGTGCCATTCGCCTTAAGTCTGGCCTAATTCTGGTTCGTCACAGTCGCGCCATGGCTCCACGGATGGAGCGCGA
>CAYRHV010000303.1:0-3341 GCA_964424045.1 uncultured Ottowia sp.
GCAGCCCTCACGCCGTGAACTGCAGCGCCGCCAGGCGCGCATACGCGCCGTCGGCGGCCAGCAGTTCGGCGTGGCTGCCCTGCTCGACGACGCACCCGTGGTCGAGCACGACGATGCGGTCCGCGTGCTGCACGGTGGCCAGGCGGTGCGCGATGACGAGGGTGATACGCCCGCCGGCGCGGCCCTGCAGCGCGGCGTCCAGCGCCTGCTGCACGACGCGCTCGCTGAGCGCGTCCAGCGCGCTGGTGGCTTCGTCGAGCAGCAGCACTGGCGCCTCCTTGAGCAGCGCGCGGGCGATGGCGATACGCTGGCGCTGCCCGCCCGACAGGCGCACGCCGTGCTCGCCCAGGAAGGTGTCGTAGCCCTGTGGCAGCGCCTCGATGAAGTCGTGCGCGAAGGCGGCGCGCGCGGCCGCGATCACCTCGCCGCGCGTCGCATCGGGGCGGGCGTAGCGGATGTTGTCCAGCGCGCTGCTGGAGAAGATCACCGCCTCCTGCGGCACGGTGGCGATGCGCTCGCGCAGCGCTTGCGGGTCGAGGCCGCGGATGTCTTCGCCCCCGAGCAGGATGCGCCCGCGCTCGACGTCGTAGAAGCGCTGCAGCAACTGGAACACCGTCGATTTGCCCGCGCCGCTGGCGCCCACCAGCGCAACCACTTCGCCGGGCACCAGGCGCAGCGTGAAGTCACCGAGCGCCGCGCGGTCGGGGCGCGAGGGGTAGTGGAAATCGACCGCCTCGAACGCCACGGTGAGCGGCCGCGCAGGGTCCATCGCGCGCAGCGCGGCGCCTGCCGGCGCGCGGATCTCTGGCTCGGTGGCCAGCAGCTCCATCAGCCGCTCGGTGGCACCGGCGGCGCGCAGCAGATCGCCATAGACCTCGCCCAGAACCGCCACGGCCCCGGCGAGGAACAGCGCGTAGACGATGGTCTGCCCCAGCGCGCCCGCGCTCATCTGCCCGGCGATCACCGCAAGGCTGCCGCGGTACAGCCCCCAGAGCAGCAACGCGGCGTTGGCGACGATGATGAAGGCCACGAGCAGCGCGCGTACGCCGCTGCGGCGCACGGCGGTGCGAAACGCGTCTTCGGCCGCGGCGGCAAAGCGCGCGGCCTCGCGTGGCTCGGCCGTGAAGCCCTGCACCACGGGAATGGCGCCCAGCACCTCGGCGGCGATGGCGCTGGTGTCGGCCACGCGGTCCTGGCTGGCGCGCGAGAGGCGCCGCACGCTGCGGCCGATCCACATCGCGGGCAGCACCACGACGAGCACGGCGGCGAGCGCCACCGACATCAGGTAGGGGTTGGTCCACACCAGCATCACGAGCGCACCCAGGCCCAGCACCGCGTTGCGCAGCCCCAGCGAGAACGACGAGCCGATCACGGTCTGCACCAGCGTCGTGTCCGAGGTGAGCCGCGAGAGCACCTCGCCGGTCTGCGTGGTCTCGAAGAACACTGGGCTTTGCCGCAGCACGTGGGCATAGACGGCGCTGCGCAGGTCGGCGGTCACGCGCTCGCCGAGCCAGCTCATCGCGTAATAGCGCGCCGCCGAGAACACGCCCACCGCCACCGCCACCGCGAACAGCAGCCCGAAGTGCGCGCGCAGCTGCGCCGCCTGTCCGCCGCCCGGCATGCCCTGGTCGATGAGCTGGCGCAGCGCCAGCGGAAACGCCAGCGTGGCAAGCGCGGCCAGCAGCAAAAACAGCAGCGCCCCCGCGATCGGCCAGCGGTAGGGCGTCAGAAAGGGCAGCAGCGCCCGCAGCGCGCGGGGCGCGTGCCGGGCAGCAGGCGTGGACGTGGAGGACATGCGCACAGTGTAAAAACACGGCATGTCCCGCTGCTGGAGCCGCCGCCGTGCCTGATGCAACCCCGCTTGCCGCGCTGCAGGCCCGTGACCTTGTGCTGGAGGGCAGCGCCGGCACGCCGTTCAACGCGGCGTTTGCGCCGGGCCTGTCGCTCCTGCTCGATACCGAGGGCGAGGTCAAGACCCGCCTGCTGGCCGTGCTTGCGGGCGCGGCGGCGCCGCACCGCGGCGCGGTGCACTGGCGCGGGCAGCCGCTGCAGGCGGCGCTGGCCACCGACGCCGCGCTGTGTTTCTGGCGCGACCCGCGCGCGCCCTGGCCCGAGGTGTCGCCCCGGCAGTGGGCGCGGCAACTGGCCGGGCGTTATCCCCGGTGGGACGAAGCGGCGTGGCAGGCGCACGCTGACGGCCTGCACCTGGCCGAGCATCTGGACAAGGAGATGTTTCGCATCTCCACTGGCGGCAAGCGCAAGGTGCTGCTGGCTGCGGCACTCGCCAGCGGCGCGCCGCTCACGCTGATCGACGAGCCCGAGGCGGCGCTCGACTGGCCCTCGATCGGCTACCTGCGCGAGGCGCTGGCGCCGGTGGCGGCGACGGACCGCGTGGTCGTGGTGGGCAACTACGAGGACATCGACGGCGTGGCGTGGCGCCAGGTGATCCGCCTTTGAGTTTTGATAAAAATGTGGCGCCAGCGCTTGATGGGCAAGCGCCACCAGCTATCGGCGAAGGAGCACAAAGCTGCTCAGCGCTGCAGTTGCAGATCCCACTCCTGCACCGTCTCGACGTGCCTGGACGTACCGCCTGGGCCGAGCACCATGGTGTGTTTGGCCATGAGGTGCGCCGCATCGGTGTAAGGCAGGCCCGGGAAGTTGACGCCCGCCTCGTGCGTGCCGAGGGTGAAGTCGACGATCTGGTCTTCGCGGTGCTTGCCGGTTTCCGAGTCCACGCAATCGAGCTCGAGCGTTTGCGAGCTGCCGGCAATGAACATCATGTGGTAGCTCTTGCTCTTGTGGTCGATCACGAGGCTGCCGAACAGGCCCAGCGGCAACTCCACCGGCCTGGTCAGCGTGCAGTCGTTGGTGGAGATGCGGCCGCCGGTATCGGGCGAAGCGGCTCTCCGGTGGGTGGTGTACTGCGTGACGAGCAGCGTGGAGTTCTTCTCGTCCGGATCTTCGTATTGGGCGAAGCTGCGGTCCTTGTCGCCGCGCGTCACCGGAATCATGACCTTGGCCACGGCCTGCATGGCCCAGCGCTGCACCATGCCGCCTTCCCCGTAGCTGATCTTGACGGTGCCGACGTAGCGGCCCAGCGCCTGGGCCGCGGCCGGCAGCGGAGCGACGGCCAATGCGCAGAGGACCAGGGCGGCCAATCCGATGCACGGGCGGCGGTTGGTGCGCGGGGGGTGCGGTGTGTGGAGCATGTCTGACTCTCCGGCGGATCAGATGGGTCGCATGCTAAAACGCGTGCAGTTCCGGCGCCAGTGCCAAAAGGCACGTATCAACGAAGGGGCTCAGAAGGCAAGGCGTTTGTTCATCGAACGACCTCACGCCAC
>CAYRHV010000304.1:0-3341 GCA_964424045.1 uncultured Ottowia sp.
AGACCCTGGCGGCCGCCTACATCTCGTCCGAATACAAGGACATCGTGGCCTTCACGGTGCTGGTGCTGGTGCTGCTGGTGCGCCCGAGCGGCCTGCTCGGCAAGCCCGAGGTGGAGAAGGTCTGATGGCGAGCCGCCCCTCCCCCAACCCGGGCGTCAACTGGCGCCACAACCTCTCGCTGGCCCTGGGTGCGGCCGTGATCACGGCGCTGCTGGTGGGGCCGGTGTTCGGCCTGCGCCTGGAGCGCATGGGTGCCCGCACCGTGATCGATCCCCAGTGGGACAAGGTCCTGTGGGCCTGCCTGGCGGTGTTCCTGGTGCAGTTGGTGCGGCCCTGGATCGCGGCGCAGACGACGCGGCGCATCCCATGGCCGACGCTGCCCGCGATTTCCGAGCGCCACCGCCGCCTGCTGCTCGTGGTGGTCCTGCTGGTGGCCGTGAGCTGGCCCTTTATGGCCGGGCGCAGCGCGGTCGACATCGCCACCCTGGCGCTGATCTACGTCATGCTTGGCCTGGGGCTGAACATCGTGGTCGGCTTCGCCGGCCTGCTGGACCTGGGCTTCGTCGGCTTCTACGCCGTCGGCGCCTACACCTACGCCCTGCTCTACCACTGGGCCGGCTGGAGCTTCTGGCAGGCGCTGCCGCTGTCGGGCGCGATGACGGCGCTGTTCGGCTTCGTGCTCGGCTTTCCGGTGCTGCGGCTGCGCGGCGACTATCTGGCGATCGTGACGCTGGGCTTCGGCGAGATCATCCGCCTGCTGCTGGTCAACCTGACCAGCTTCACCGGCGGGCCGGACGGCATCTCGGGCATTCCCAAGCCGTCCGTGTTCGGCCTCGAGATGGCGCGCCGGGCCAGCACCGAGGGCGGCACCACCTTCCATCAGTTCTTCGGCCTGTCGTTCAACTCGATCCACATGGTGATCTTCCTCTACCTGATGGCGCTCACGCTGGCGGTGGTCACGCTGTGGTTCTCCAATCGGCTGCTGCGCATGCCGATCGGCCGCGCCTGGGAAGCGCTGCGCGAGGACGAGATCGCCTGCCGCTCGCTCGGCCTGAGCCCGATGAACATCAAGCTCTCGGCGTTCACCATGGGCGCCATGTTCGCCGGCTTCGGCGGCGCCTTCTTCGCCGCGCGCCAGGGCATCGTCAACCCCGAGTCCTTCACCTTCATCGAGTCGGCGCTGATCCTGGCCATCGTCGTGCTCGGCGGCATGGGCTCGCAGCTGGGCGTGATCCTGGCCGCGATCCTGATCACCGTGCTGCCCGAATTCGCACGCGAGTTCTCGGAATACCGCATGCTGGTGTTCGGCCTGGTGATGATCGTCATGATGGTCTGGCGCCCGCAGGGCCTGCTGCCCATGAAACGCCATCACGTGGAGGTGCCGTGATGGCGGGCGAGAACTTCCTCCAGGTCGAGAACCTGAGCATGCGCTTCGGCGGCCTGCTGGCCGTCGACGGCATCGAGTTCGGGGTGAAGGAGCGCGAGATCTTCGCCATCATCGGCCCCAACGGTGCCGGCAAGACGACGGTGTTCAACTGCATCAGCGGCTTCTACAAGCCCACCACCGGGCGCATCCGCCTGCAGGGGCGCGAGATCGCCGGCCTGGGCAGCCACGTGGTGGCACGCCACGGCGTGGTGCGCACGTTCCAGAACGTGCGCCTGTTCAAGACCATGACGGTGCTGGAGAACCTGCTGGTGGCCCAGCACCGGCACCTGAAGACCTCGCTGCCGGCCGGCCTGTTCCAGACGCGCGCCTACCGCGAAAGCGAGAAGAAGGCGCTCGAACACGCCCTGCACTGGCTCGACTACATGGACCTGCGCGAATTCGCCAACCGCCAGGCCGGCAACCTCGCCTACGGCCACCAGCGGCGCCTGGAAATCGCCCGCTGCATGGTGACCGAGCCGCGCGTGCTGATGCTCGACGAGCCGGCGGCCGGCCTGAACCCGCAGGAGAAGAAGGAACTGCAGGGCCTGATCGGGCAGCTGCGCGAGCAGTACGACCTGTCGGTGCTGCTGATCGAGCACGACATGAGCCTGGTGATGGGCGTGTCCGAGCGCATCCTGGTGATGGAGCACGGGCGCCCGATCGCGCTTGACGTGCCGGAGGCGATCCGCAACGACGAGCGCGTCATCAAGGCCTACCTGGGAGAAGAGTGATGGCGGCGATGCTGGAAGTGAAGGAGCTGAGCACGCACTACGGCGCCATCTGCGCCGTCGACCAGGTGAGCCTGCACGTCAACCAGGGCGAGATCGTCTCGCTGATCGGCTCCAATGGCGCCGGCAAGACCTCGCTGCTGATGACGGTGTGCGGCAATCCGCGCGCCAGCGGCGGCCACATCTACCTGGAGGGCGAGGACATCACCACCCTGCCCTCGCACCACATCATGCGCAAGGGCATCGCGGTCTCGCCCGAGGGCCGGCGCGTGTTCCCGCAGCTCACGGTGACCGAAAACCTGCAGATGGGCGGCTTCTTCCTCGACAAGGGCGAGATCCAGGCCGGCATCGAGCACGTGTTCGAGCTGTTCCCGCGTCTGCAGGAGCGCGCGGCCCAGCGCGCCGGCACCCTGTCGGGCGGCGAGCAGCAGATGCTGGCGATCGGCCGCGCGCTCATGAGCAAGCCGCGCCTGCTGCTGCTGGACGAGCCCACGCTGGGCCTGGCACCGCTCATCATCGCCCAGATCTTCGAGATCATCCTGACCGTGCGCCAGGAGGGCGTGACCGTGTTCCTGGTCGAGCAGAACGCCAACAAGGCGCTGCAGATCGCCGACCGCGGCTACGTGCTGGAAAACGGCCACCTGGTGCTGGAAGACACCGGCGCCAACCTGCTCAAGAACGACGCCGTGCGCAAGGCCTACCTGGGCGGCTGAGTCAAGGCCACCACTCGTCTGCGGGCCAGGCGAGTGGCACGCCGCTGTCGGCGGCCATGCGGCACGGCCTGTGGCAGACATGATGGGGCGTCTCGGCCCTGCTGCCGCGAAGGCCAAGGCGGCGCTGAACAAGTCCCCGTGATGCGGCGCACCCTGCATGGGCAGCGGCTCGCAATCGCTGCGGCGGTTGCGGGCATTTGCAACGCCGCAGACCGCCCCACAGCGTGCAGACGAAGGGACGTAACGGCGGACATGCGGGCGCAAGCCCGGACCGATCCCTGCAGGCTCGATGTCAGGGCCGCCTTGATCCTGGAAACTGATCCTGGAAACGGCAGTGGGACGGCGTGCACAAGCCTGGGACGCATTGCCATGCACTGGAATGCCACGGACCGAGCGGTGTTTCTACACTGGGAAAACGTAGTAAATACTCCCCCGGCAAAGCCGGGGGCTTTAGATTGTGAGCCGCTCGAAGCG
>CAYRHV010000305.1:0-3311 GCA_964424045.1 uncultured Ottowia sp.
CTGCCGCACGCCTGCTGCCAGGGCCTGTGCGCGACCTGCAAGGTGGAGGTCGTGGACGGCGAGATCGATCACGGCAACGCCAGCACCTTCGCCCTGATGGACTACGAGCGCGAGGAGGGCTTCGCCCTGGCGTGCTGCGCCACGCTGGAGTCCGACGTCACCATCCAGGCCGAGATCGAGGAGGAGCCCGATGCGCTCAACATCCTGGTGCAGGACTTCGCCGGCACGGTCTCGCGCATCGAAAGCCTGACGCCGACCATCAAGGGCATCTGGATCGCGCTCGACGCGCCGGTGCAATTCCAGGCCGGGCAGTACGTCAACCTGAAGATTCCGGGCGAGGATGCGGCGCGCGCCTTTTCGATCGCCAATGCGCCGCAGGGCGGCGAGGCCGGAGAGGTCGAGCTGAACATCCGCCACGTGCCGGGTGGCCGGGGCACGGGCTGGGTGCACGAGGCGCTGCAGGCCGGCGACCGCGTCGAGTTGACGGCTCCCTATGGCCGCTTCTTCGTGCGCAAGAGCGCCCACGAGGCGGAGGGCCTGAAATACCTGTTCCTGGCCGGTGGTTCCGGCCTGTCGAGTCCGCGCTCGATGATTCTCGACCTGCTGGCCAGCGGCTGCCCGACGGCGATCACCCTGGTCAACGGCGCGCGCAACCAGGCCGAGCTCTATCACCACGACGAGTTCCTGCGCCTGGCCGAAGTGCATCCCAATTTCACCTACGTCGCGGCGCTGTCGGACGAGCCCGCGGACAGCGGCTGGCCGGGCGCGCGCGGCTATGTGCACGACGCGGCGAAGGCGCACTTCGACAACGACTTCCGCGGCCACAAGGCCTATCTGTGCGGTCCGCCGCTGATGATCGAGGCCTGCATTTCCACCCTGATGCAGGGCCGATTGTTCGAGCGTGACATCTACACCGAGAAATTCATCTCGGCCGCCGACGCACAGCAGGTGCGCAGCCCGCTGTTCAGGAAAATTTGAATGATGCCCGGGCGGCTTCTCCGTCAGCGCTCAATCCGCGTGGCCCGGACGCGTGCGGGAGCTGGCGTCGAAGGCCCGCACCACCTCCAGAAAGGCGGCGAGCGCGGGCGAGGGATCGCCCCGGCGGTACAGGCAGCTGAGCTCCAGGTCCTTCAGCCGGCGGTTGTGCAGGGGGCGAAAGGTCACGCCCGGCAGGCGCAGGTTGGTGGCCGATTGCGTGGTGATGACGGCGCCAAAGCCCGCCGACACCAGGGCCACCGCGGTCACCACGTCCTCCACCTCCTGCTCGACCCGCAGGGGCACGTTCTCGGCATGAAACGCTTCGGTGACTTCCTGCGCCAGGCCGCGCAGCGGCACATTGGGGTAGAGGATCAGCGGCACGCCGGCCAGATCCTGCAGGCGCAGCGAGGGCCGCACCCCCAGCGGGTGGGCCTTGGCCAGGGCCACCGTCAGGGGTTCGCGCAGCACCGTTTCGGTGCAGATGTCGCTCTCCCGCGGCACCAGGCGGTTGAAGCCCACGGTGATGCGCCGCTCGCGCAGCGCCTGCAACTGCGCGTCCTTGGTCAGGTTGTGCAGCACGATCCTGACCTCGGGCCGCAGCTGATGAAAGCGCGCCAGGATGCGTGGGATCACGTCCAGCACACCCGAGCCGAACAGGCCCACGTCGAGCCGCCCGATCAGCCCCTGGCCGGCCAGACGCGTGCGTTCGGCGGCCTGGTGTGCCAGCGCCAGCAGGTTGGGCACTTCCTGCAGCAGCGTCTGTCCGGCCTCCGTGAGCCGCATGCCCTTGGGGGTGCGGATGAACAGCGACACGCCGAGCTTCTGCTCCAGCGACTGGATGTGGCGCGTCAGCGGCGGCTGCGACAGGTGCAGGCGCGCGGCGGCACGGCCGATGTGGCCTTCCTCGGCCACGGCAAGAAACAGGCGCATGTCACGCAGGTCCATGGTGTGGTCTCCGGCGGGGTGTTGACATGCGCTAATGGTATCGAGATTACCAATAAACAGTATTGGACGGTATCAGACGGACGGCCTATCGTTGCCCGCATTCCCGGTCGCCGCGCAGCGGTGTTTGCCACGGACCACCAGCCAGATGGATGCCACTTCCCGAACCGACAGCCAGGCGCAGCTTGCCCCTGCGGCTGCCGCCGCGACCCCGCCGCGCGCGGTCACGGTGCTGATCGCACGCCGGGTTCTGCCAACCGCTGTGGCCGGCTTCGAGGCCGCCATGCGGGGCATGCTGGCCGCGGCGCAGGACTTTCCGGGTCACCTGGGTGGCCAGGTCGTGCCCCCGGACGAGGCGGGCGACAGCGAGGAGCCGCTGCTCTATCACGTGGTGTTCGCTTTCGACACCGAGGCCCATCTGGCCGCCTGGCAGTCCTCGCCCGAGCGTGTGCATTGGCTGCAGCAGGTCTTGCCACACACCGTGGGCCCGCAGCAATTGCAGCGCGTGACGGGGCTGGACTACTGGTTCACCGCGCCCGACAGCACCACCCGGGCCGCGCCGCCGCGCTGGAAGGTGGCCTGCGTGACCTGGCTGGGCATTTTCCCGACCGTGTTGCTGCTGTTCCTGACCGTGGCGCCGCCGCTGGCGCATTGGCACGTGGTGCCGCGCGTGATGGTGATCACCGTGCTGGTGGTCGTGATCATGACCTGGGGCGTGGCCCCGCGCCTGACGCGCTGGCTGCATCCCTGGCTGCACGCGAAGACCTGAGGGCAGGCACGAGCCGAGGTTGTTCATATGAAAACAGTATCGAAAATCAGAAGAAACAGTATTGGACGGTATTGATATCTGTTCTTATCGTGATGACCTGAACCGCAGGCGCCCCGACGAGAGAGCGCGCCGCGAAGGAGACCGGACCATGCAGAAATTCATCGTTCATATCGAAGACACCGGTGAGCACTACACCACCCTTGACACCCGCTCGGTGCTCCAGGGCATGGAGGCGCTGGGCAAGAAGGGTATCCCCGTGGGTTGCCGCCAGGGCGGCTGTGGGGTGTGCAAGGTGCAGGTGCTTTCGGGCAGCTACAGCAAGCGGGTGATGAGCCGCGCCCATGTGAGCGTGCAGGAGGAGGCCGAGGGCATCGTCCTGTCCTGCTGCATCAAGCCGACCAGCGACCTGCGCCTGCATGTGATCGGCCGGATGAAGAAGAACGTCTGTCGCCTGCCCGCCGAGGCAGCGACCTCAACCCTTTCGTCAACCTGATAGCCAATCCAAGGAGACCTGACATGGCAATGACTGGCGTTTTGCGACCCGGACACGCGCAGATCCGCGTGCTTGACCTGGAGGAATCGGTCAAGTGGTACACCGACGTCATGGGCCTCAAGCCCATGG
>CAYRHV010000306.1:0-3308 GCA_964424045.1 uncultured Ottowia sp.
GTCGCGCGTGATGTTTCATTGGGCCCGCTGGGCTCGCCCGTGTCCGCTGCGACGCAGCGGACACGGGCGTAATGCCCGGTCGCGATCCTGCTGGCACCCAGCCGCATGGCGTGATCCAGGAAGGCCTTGAACTTGATCTCGGCGTTGCACAGCACGTCCGGGTTCGGCGTGCGGCCGGCCTGGTATTCGCGCAGGAACTCGGCGAACACGCGGTCCCTGTATTCGGCGGCGAAGTTGACGTGCTCGAGCTCGATGCCGATCACGTCGGCCACGGCGGCGGCGTCGATGAAGTCCTGGTTGGACGAGCAGTATTCGTCGTCATCGTCGTCTTCCCAGTTCTTCATGAAGATGCCGATGACCTCATGGCCGGCCTGCTTGAGCAGCCAGGCGCTGACGGCCGAATCCACGCCGCCGGACAGCCCGACGACCACGCGCTGTTTCTCCATGGCGTCGATTATCGCCCGGCGGCGGGGTCCGGTTGTCGACTGGCCAGGGTAAGGATATAATTTAAGGCTTTTCGCATTCTGGTTGCAACTTGCGCGCGCCACTTGGGACACTTGGGTGTGGGGCGCGCGCTTGTGCTTTGGTGCGAAAGATGGCGCCCGGGTGCGGGCGCGGATCCGTCGCGCGGTGCGCCGCGTGCGCTTTCACGTTTAGGGAATTACATGCCAACCATCAGTCAACTGGTGCGTCACGGGCGCAAGGTCGAGCTGACCAAGTCCAAGAGCCCGGCGATGCAGAACTGCCCGCAGCGGCGCGGGGTGTGCACGCGTGTGTACACGACCACGCCGAGGAAGCCGAACTCGGCGCTGCGCAAGGTCGCCAAGGTGCGCCTGACCAACGGCTTCGAGGTCATCTCCTACATCGGTGGCGAGGGCCACAACCTGCAGGAGCACAGCGTCGTGCTGGTGCGCGGCGGCCGGGTCAAGGACCTGCCGGGCGTGCGCTATCACATCGTGCGCGGCGCGCTTGACCTGCAGGGCGTCAAGGACCGCAAGCAGGCGCGTTCCAAGTACGGCGCCAAGCGTCCCAAGAAGGCCTGAGCGCCTGGTTTTCGATGCTCGCCGCACGGGCCTGACGACCCCGGCGAGCGCAGTGGCCCCATGTGGGGGTCGAGTAAGTGCAGGCTCCCGATGGGCCTGCGCGGCAGGGGTCAGGGGCAAGCAATCCCCGCGCCTGCCAGCTGAAGCAAATGAAAGGTCATTCCAATGCCACGTCGTCGCGAAGTTCCCAAGCGTGAAATCCTGCCGGATCCCAAGTACGGCAATGTCGAGCTGTCCAAGTTCATGAACGTGATCATGGAGGGCGGCAAGAAGGCGGTCGCCGAGCGCATCATCTACGGTGCGTTCGAACAGATGGAGAAGAAGAGCGGCAAGGATCCGCTCGAACTGTTCGTCATCGCGATCAACAACGTCAAGCCGATGGTGGAGGTCAAGAGCCGCCGCGTCGGTGGCGCGAACTACCAGGTGCCGGTCGAGGTGCGCCCCATCCGGCGCCTGGCACTGTCGATGCGCTGGATCAAGGAAGCGGCGCGCAAGCGCGGCGAGAAGTCCATGTCCCTGCGCCTGGCCAACGAGCTGCTGGAGGCGTCCGAAGGCCGGGGCGGTGCCATGAAGAAGCGCGACGACGTGCACCGCATGGCCGAGGCGAACAAGGCCTTCAGCCACTTCCGCTTCTGATTTTCCGGGCCCGGGGCCCGGCCGCACGGCTTCGGCGCTGCCTGCCGGAGTCCGGCGGTTGCCGGGCGCCACGCTCGCAAGGCCCCATCTCACAAGGATTCATCATGGCACGCAAGACACCCCTCGAGCGCTACCGCAACATCGGCATCTCGGCACACATCGACGCTGGCAAGACCACGACGTCCGAGCGCATCCTGTTCTACACCGGGCTGACGCACAAGCTGGGCGAGACGCACGAGGGTTCCGCCACCACCGACTGGATGGAGCAGGAGCAGGAGCGCGGCATCACCATCACTTCCTCGGCAGTGACCTGCTTCTGGAAGGGCATGGACCTGTCGCGTCCCGAATACCGCATCAACATCATCGACACCCCGGGGCACGTGGACTTCACGATCGAGGTCGAGCGTTCCATGCGCGTGCTGGACGGCGCCGTGATGGTGTACTGCGCCGTCGGCGGCGTGCAGCCGCAGTCCGAGACCGTCTGGCGCCAGGCCAACAAGCACAAGGTGCCGCGCATCGCGTTCGTCAACAAGATGGACCGCACCGGCGCCAACTTCTTCAAGGTCTATGACCAGATGAAGACGCGCCTGAATGCCCATCCGGTGCCGGTGGTGATCCCGGTCGGCGCCGAGGACCACTTCCAGGGCGTGGTCGACCTCATCAAGATGAAGGCCATCATCTGGGACGAGGCCAGCCAGGGCATGAAGTTCGAGTACGACGACATCCCGGCCGAGCTCGTGGACAGCGCCAAGGAGTGGCGCGAGAAGATGGTCGAGTCCGCGGCCGAGGCCAACGAGACGTTGATGGACAAGTACCTCGAGGAGGGCGACCTGTCCGAGGCCGACATCATCGCCGGCCTGCGCGAGCGCACCATCGCCACCGAGATCCAGCCCATGCTGTGCGGCTCGGCCTTCAAGAACAAGGGTGTGCAGCGCGTGCTGGACGCCGTGCTCGACTTCCTGCCGTCGCCGGTGGACATCCCGGACGTGGCCGGCACCGACCCGGACGACGAGGAGAAGAAGCTCACCCGCAAGGCCGACGACAGCGAGAAGTTCTCGGCCCTGGCCTTCAAGCTCATGAGCGACCCCTTCGTTGGCCAGCTCACCTTCGTGCGCGTCTATTCGGGCGTGCTTGCCAAGGGCGACACCATCTACAACGCCACCCGCGGCAAGCGCGAGCGCATCGGCCGCATCGTGCAGATGCACGCCAACGAGCGCCAGGAGATCGAGGAGATCCGCGCCGGCGACATCGCCGCCTGCGTGGGCCTGAAGGACGTGGCCACGGGTGACACGCTGTGCGACATGAGCGCCCACATCGTGCTCGAGAAGATGATCTTCCCGGAGCCGGTGATCGCGCAGGCGGTGGAGCCCAAGTCCAAGGCCGACCAGGAGAAGATGGGCATTGCCCTGTCGCGCCTGGCCGCCGAGGACCCGTCCTTCCGCGTCAGCACGGACGAGGAATCCGGCCAGACCATCATCGCCGGCATGGGCGAGCTGCATCTGGAAATCATCATCGACCGGATGAAGCGCGAGTTCCACGTCGACGCCAACGTCGGCAAGCCGCAGGTGGCCTATCGCGAGACCGTGCGCAAGACCGTCACCGACGTCGAGGGCAAGTTCGTGCGCCAGT
>CAYRHV010000307.1:0-3304 GCA_964424045.1 uncultured Ottowia sp.
TGATCGAGCAGCGCGGCATCGTGCGCCTGCGCGCCGACGTCGAGCGCAAGCGCCTCTATGGCCTGGCGCCCGAACAGCCCAGCGCCAGCGTGGCCGGCGGCATCTACACGCGCGACGCCAGCGCACGCACCTATGGCGAGCTGCTGGCACGTGCCCGCGCCGTGCTGGAGGCCGGCTTTGCGGTGCTGGCCGACGCCACCTTCCTGCGCCGTGCGCACCGCGCCGAGTTCATCGCGCTGGCCGATGCGCTGGGCCTGCCCTGTCGCATCCTGGCCTTCGACGCACCCGCCGCCGTGCTGCGCGAGCGAGTGGCGCGGCGTGCGGCGGCCGGCACGGACGCGTCCGAGGCCACCGTGGCCGTGCTGGAGCGGCAGCTGGCCGAGTGCGAGCCGTTCGGCGTCGACGAACTGCCGCGGGTGGTCCGGGTGGACAGCACGGCGCCCGTGGACTGGTCAGAGCTGCTGCCGGATTCCGATTGAACCCGGCGCCTCAGCCGCGCTCGCGCGCCAGCAGCGCCTGCTTGCGCGCCAGGCCCCAGCGGTAGCCGCCGGGCACGCCGTCCTGACGCACCACGCGGTGGCAGGGGATGGCGACGGCCAGCGGGTTGCTGGCGCAGGCGCGCGCCACCGCGCGGGCGGCGCGCGGCTGGCCGACGCGGCGCGCCAGCTCGCTGTAGCTGATGGTCTGGCCCGCCGGCACGTTGCGCAAGGCCTGCCAGACGCGTACCTGGAAGGCGCTGCCGCGCACGTCCAGCGGCAGCGCCAGGCCCAGTGCCGGTTGTTCGACGAAGCCGATCACTTGCGCCACGCGGCGCTCGAAGGCGGCGTCGCCACCGACCAGGCTGGCGCGCGGGAACTGGTCCTGCAGCTGGCGCAGCAGCGGCTCGGGTGCGTCGCCCAGCGCGATCGCGCACAGGCCCTGCGCGCTTTCGGCGACCAGGATCGCGCCCAGCGCGCACTGGGCAAGCGCGAAGCGGATGGTCTCGCCCGCGCCGCCGGCGCGCCAGCGCGTCGCCGTCATGCCCAGCCAGGCTTGCGACTGGGTGTAGTAGCGGCTGGCGCTGTTGAAGCCGGCGTCGTGGATGGCGTCGGTGATGCGCGCCTCGCGCGCCAGGCCCGCGCGCAGGCGGCCGATGCGCTGGCCCTGGGCGTAGGCGTGCGGCGTCACCCCCGTGTGCGCCTTGAACAGGCGCTGGAAGTGGCCCGTGCTCAGGCCTGCCTCGCGCGCCAGCTCGGCCAGCGGCGGTGGCGTGTCGGCGTCCTCGATGCGACGGCAGGCGCGGGTGACGAGGCGGGCATGCAGGTCGGTGCGGTTCATGGCCGCACTGTAGGGCCGGGACGGCCGGCGCACCATCCGTTTCCTGCGCTGCGCACGCGGCGCGATCGACGACAATGCGGACGGATCCGGGCAGCGCTGCGTGCCGGGAATCCACCCCCGTGACCTTGCTGCCCGTGCCCTGGCGCCCGGGTGCTGCCATGAGGCCTGCGTCTCCCATTTCCCCGGCCGTCCACCCCGACATCGAGCGCGGGGCGGTGCACCCGGCGAGCGGCGTCGACGCCGGCTTGCGAACCGGATTGGCGCGCGCGTTCATCGCGCTGAGCGCTGGCCTGCTGTGCGTGCTGGGCTGGGCGCCCGGCGCGCGGCCCTGGATTGCGCTGCTGGTCTGTGCGGTGCTGTTCATGCTGCTGGCGTGCGCGCGCACGACGACCCGCGCAGCTGGGCTCGGGGCGCTGTTCGGCCTGGCGCTGCACACGGCGGGCAGCAGCTGGGTGCTGGACGCCATGCTGCAGCGCGCGCAGGCGCCGCTGTCCATGGCCTGGCTCGGCACCACGGTGTTCGTGGCCTATCTGGCCGGCTTCACGGCCATCGGGGCGGCGGGCTTTCGCTGGCTGCTCGGGCCCGCTGCCAGCCTGCGCCCGCTGCGCGGCGCGCGCGGGCTTCTGGCCGTGGCCGCGTTCGCGGCCGCGATGACCGGCGGCGAATACCTGCGCAGCCTGCCATTCAACGGCTACACCGCGCTGTCGCTCGGCTACGCCTTCGTCGACACGCCGGCCCGGGTGCTGCTGCCGGTTGGCGGCGTCTATCTCGCCAGTCTGGTCGGCTACACCGTGGCCGGCCTGATCGGGTGCGGCGCACTGACGCTGTGGGATGGGCGCGGCTGGCGCGCGCTGCGCTGGCCCGTGCTGGCCGTGCTGGCGCTGGCGGGTCTGGTGCTCGCGTTGCAGCAGCCGGTCTGGGTGCAGCCGCATGGGGCGCCACTGTCGTTCCGGCTGATCCAGGGCAATGTGCGGCAGGTCGACAAGTTCCGCCCCGAAACCGTGGCGCCGCAGATCGATGGCTACGTGCAGACCATCACGGCCGCACGCGCCGACCTGGTGGTGACGCCCGAGACCGCGTTTCCGGTGTTCCTGAACCAGCTGCCGGCCGGCGTGCTGGAGCGCCTGCGGCGCTTTGCCGACGCCACCGGCAGCCAGGTGTTCCTGGGCATCGGCACCCTGGCCAGCAACGGCGCCGGCCACAACTCGATGCTTGCCATCGGGCCCGCGCCGCAGCGGCTGCAGCGCCACGACAAGATCCGCCTGATGCCGTTCGGTGAATACACGCCGCGCGGCTTCGCCTGGTTCGGCGACCGACTGGTGATTCCGATGCGTGACCTGACGCCCGGCGCACCCGGCCCCAGCCCGTTCGAGGTGCGCGGCGTGGCGGGCGGGCCGGCCAGCCGGGTCGGCACCCTGATCTGCCACGAGGACCTGCTGGGCAGCGAGCTGGCGCGCTGGCTGCCGCAGGCCCATGTGCTGCTGAACCCGGGCAACCTGGCCTGGTTCGAGGGCACGGCGGCCCTGCCGCAGCGCCTGCAGATCGCGCAGGCGCGTGCGCTGGAAGCCGGGCGCCCGCTGCTGCGCGTGGCCAACACGGGGGTGTCGGCCCACATCGACCACCTGGGTCGGGTGCGTGAATTCGCCGCCGAGGGCGTGACCGGCGTGGTGGCCGGCCAGGTGCAGGGCATGCAGGGGCGCACGCCGTATGCGCGCTGGGGCGACGCCCTGGCCGCCGTGCTGATCGGCCTGTCCCTGGTGCTGGGCGCGGCGCTGCGGCGCCGGCCTCGCTGATGGGCCGGCTCAGGCGCGCGCGGCCGGGGCGCTGCGGTAGGCCACAGGTGTCTCGGGCACCGGGTAGCCGGCGCTGCCGAAGGTCTCGACGATCGCCTGGTGGGTGTCGAAGTAGACCTGCCAGTAATGGTCGGCGTGCGTGTAGGGGCGCACGCACAGCTTCGGCCCCTCGGGCGTGAACTCCAGGATCTCGA
>CAYRHV010000308.1:0-3297 GCA_964424045.1 uncultured Ottowia sp.
AGAAGTTGTAGGCCGTGCCGAGCGTCGGCTGCAGGGCGACACGCACGTTTTCCAGTGCCGTCATGCGCGGGAAGGTGGAAGAGATCTGGAACGAGCGCACCATGCCGCGGCGTGCCACCTGGGCCGGCTTCTCGCGCGTGATGTCCGTGCCCTCGAGCAGGATCTGGCCGCGCGTGGGCTCGAGGAACTTGGTCAGCAGGTTGAAGCAGGTCGTCTTGCCGGCGCCGTTGGGGCCGATCAGCGCGTGGATGGTGCCGCGCTGGACCTTCAGGTCGACGTTGTCGACCGCCACGAAGCCCTTGAACTCTTTCGAAAGCGCTCGGGTTTCCAGGATGATGTCGGAACTCATGGGTCGATCTGGGGCGGTGTCGACGGCGGCTGCAGCCTGTCGGGACGGGGCTGATTATGCGTGACTGAAATGGCCACCCCGATAGGGGTTTCCACCGGACGCAGGCCTGCAACCCCTGCCCGTCGCAGCGTCAGGTTGCATTGATCCGGGCCAGCAGGCCGGCCAGTGCGTGCGCCGCGGCCTGCGCGCGCACCGCCGCGCGATCGCCCTCGAAGCGGCGGCACTGCGTGGCCAGCCGGCCATCCACGCCCCAGCCGAACCAGACGGTGCCGACCGGCTTGTCGGCGCTGCCGCCCGTGGGCCCCGCGATGCCGGTGACAGCGATGCTGGCCTGGGCTCGCGCGTGCGTCAGCGCGCCGGCGGCCATGGCGCGCGCCACCGGCTCGCTGACGGCGCCGTGGGCCGTGATCAGGGCCGCCGGCACGCCCAGCAGCTCGGTCTTGGCGGCATTGCTGTAGGTGACGAAGCCGCGCTCGAACCAGGCCGAGGAGCCCGCCAGGCCGGTGCAGGCGGCAGCCACCAGGCCGCCGGTGCAGCTTTCGGCGCAGGCCAGCATCCAGTCGCGCGCCAGCAGTGCAGCGGCCAGGGCGCGCACGCTTGCCGCCGTGCGGACGTGCCAGTCGTCGGGCGTGGAAGAGGGTGTCATGGGCTTGTTCTCAGACGGCATGCCAGAGCGCGATCACCAGCAGGGTGCAGCCGGCTGCCACCAGGTCGTCGAGCATGATGCCCAGACCGCCGCGCCAGCCGCTGGCCCCGTGCAGCAGGCGGTCGGCCCAGCCCACCGGGCCGGGCTTGACGGCGTCAAAGAAACGGAACAGTACGAATGCCACCAGCTGGGCCCAGAGTCCGGCCGGCAGCAGCAGCCACAGCACCAGCCAGAAGGCGATGATCTCGTCGGCGACGATGGCGCTGGGGTCGGGCGTGCGCAGGTGGTCGGCGGTGCGCGTGCAGGCCCACCAGGCCACCGGCAGCGCCAGCAGCAGCAGCGCGCCCTGCTGCCCGGGCGTGAGCCAGGGCGCCAGCAGCAGCCAGGCCAGCCAGGCCCAGAGCGTGCCCACGGTGCCCGGCGCCAGCGGCGACAGGCCCGAGCCGAAGCCGAGCGCGATCCAGTGCGCCAGGTCGCCGCGCATGAAGCGGGCCGTGGCGCGCCGCGGCGCCGCGGCCAGCGTCGTCTCGCCGATGCGGTCCTCATGCTGGGGATCGGACAGCTGCATGGTGCGTGGGCGCGGGCTCAGCGTTCGCGCAGCCGCGCGTCCTTGGGCCAGCTGATGGTATGGGTGGCGCTGAAGGCCTGCGTGCCACCGGCGGCCAGCGATTGCTCCCAGGCGATGTTGCCCTTGCGCTGCTGCCAGTCCTGGGTCTGGGGCGCCGGTTCATAGCGCGATTCGACGCGCACGTCCTCGTGTTCGGAGACCGGGGCGGCGTCCAGCAGCTGCAGCGTGATCGCGTTCGTATGGCGGTTCTCGACCACGTAGCGGCGGCTGTCGATGCGCTGGTTGCGGCTGCCGATGAAGCCGCCGGTGCCTTCCTGCTGCTCGGGGCGCTCGACGCGCACGTTCACCAGTTCGTCGCGGCCGAAGGCCAGGCCGTCGCGGCCGGCCCGGGCGGCGTCGAAGCGGGCGCTGCCGACGTAGGCGCCATCGCGGATCAGGCTGATCGGGCCGGCCGGCCAGATGCCGGGCGGCGCAGCAAACTCGGCGATCAGGTAGGCGTGGGCGTCGAGTGCCGGCGTGCTGCGGGTGAGCAGGCGCACGTCGAGCCGCTGCTCGTCCAGCGCCAGCGTGATGCGCTCGCCGCCCGAGGGCACGCGCACGGGCTGCGGCACCCGGAATTCGGTGGCGTAGCTGCCCTGGAACACGCTGACGTCGAAGCTCGGCTCCGCGGCGTCGGCCTCGCTGGCCTCGGCGCTGCGTGCGCGCAGTGTGGGGGCGGGCGCTGGCGCGGCCATCATCGCGACCGGTGCCTCCGTCACCGGCGGCTGGATGCCAACGCGCCAGGGCCGGGGCAGCGGGCCCTGGGTGGCGGCGCCGGGCTGGCCGGTGGACAGCGTGATCTGCACGCCGTCCCAGTCCTCGCCGGTGTTCTGCGCCACCTGGGCCAGGCGCTCGAGCAGCAGCTGGCCGCCGGCGCTGTCGAGCGCGGCGCGGTAGGTCGGCTGCCAGCCGGGGCCGCGTACCTGGTAGGTGAGCTTCAGCTCGCCGCCGCGTGGCGCGGCCACGGTGACCTGCACCGTGCTGACGGGGGCGTCCTTGCGTCCGGCCCGATCGCGCTCGGCCAGCAGCGGCTTGAGGGCCTGCTCCAGGCGCTCCTGTTCGCGCGCCAGCACATGGCGCTGCTGCAGCGCTTCCTGGCCCCCCTGGCGCAGCGCCTGCGCGGTGGCGGCGATCTGCGCCGGGGCCGTGGCGCGTGCGCCCGCGCCGTCGGCGCCGAAGCCCTTGAAGTAGTCGGTGGCGAAGTCGATGCCGCCGGCCCGCGCCTGCAGCGCGGCCAGCTGGTCCTCGAGCGCCTCGATGCGCTGGTCCAGCGCGCTGGCGCAGGCACTGCCGGCGAGTTCGCGCGGCTGCTGGCGCAGCGCCAGCTCGCCGATGCGCACACCGGTCTCTCCGCTCAGCTGCAGGCTGTCGGCGTCGAGCGTCGCCGGCAGGCAGTTGAAGACGGCCTCGCGTGTGCCTGGGGCCAGGCGCAGCACGCGCTCGACCCGGGCCACACCCGGATACAGCGTGACCGCCGCGATGCGCGCGTCCTGGCTGCCGGCTGCCTGGGCCAGCGCCGGGCCGGGCAGGGTCGCGACCGCCAGCAACAGGGCGCCGGCAGACCCGACGCGCGAGAGGAGAGAAAGCGGGAGCATGGGGTAGGACTTGATGAATCGGGGTTCCGGTGGAGCGTCGATGCCAGTGTAGTGTTTCGCCCTGACAGGCACTTATAGAAGCCAGAAAAAGGCTTGTGGC
>CAYRHV010000309.1:0-3291 GCA_964424045.1 uncultured Ottowia sp.
TCGAGCACCAGCAGGTCGTAGTCGGTGCCGGCCAGGGCCGTTTCGGCCTGGGCGCCGTCGTGCACCCAGTCCACGGCATGGTGCTCGCCGCGCAGCGCGTCGTGCACCACCTCCCCGATCATCGAATCGTCCTCGACCAGCAGGATGCGCATGGCTGCATTGTGGAACCAATCGCGGGTCGCGCCGCACCGCGCACCGGCGACCGATCGGCGCTGCGCCGCCCAGGCCGGCGCCAGGCCCGGCGCGGTGCCCGTTGTGGCACCATCTGTGGCAGCGGCCACTGCGCCGCGTGCAGACCCGAAGACGACGCCATGGAACACAAGATCGCGGCGCGCATTGCAGCCCTGCGCCGGCACCGCATTCGCACCGACAGCTTCCAGCCCGGAACCCCGCCGGGCACGCTCGAAGCCGTGCCACCGGACCCCGTCGCCGCGCCGCCGGCCCGGGTTTCACTCATGCACTACCAGCGCGACGGCGAGGTGCTGGAGCTGGCAGCGCCGGACGCCGACCAGTGGCCGGCGCCCGCGGCCCGGCAGGCGGGCGTGACCTGGCTGCACCTGCAGGGTGCGCCGAGCGCCAGCCAGCTGCAGCAGCTGGGCGAGCGCTTTGGCGTGCACCCGCTGGCACTGGAGGACGTGTTCAACCGCGAGCGCCGGCCCAAGCTCGATTCCTACGACGGCCAGCAGTTCATCGTGCTGTCGCACCTGCACCGCGCGGCCGGCGGCGGCATCGGCGCCGACCAGGTCAGCTTCTTCCTCGGGCCCGGCTACCTGATCAGCATCGACGAAGGCGCCAGCGACCTCTTCGAACCGGTGCGCCAGCACATTCGCGGCCACGGCAAGATCCGCGGCCTGGGGGCGGACTTCCTGCTCTACTCGCTCATGGACGTGATCGTCGACAGCGGCTTTGCGCTGCTGGAGGCGCTCGGCGACGAACTGGAGGTGCTCGAAGACGAGATCCTGCGCAACCCGAGCCAGGAGGCGCGCGACCGCCTGCACTACGCCAAGCGCGAGCTGATGGTGATGCGGCGCGCCGCCTGGCCGCAGCGCGAGGTCGTCGCCGCCCTGATGCGCGACGACGAGCACCTGGTGTCGGACACCACGCGCATCTACCTGCGCGACTGCCACGAACACTGCGTCTTCATGGTCGATTTCGTGGAGAGCTACCGCGAGATGGCAACCAGCCTGCTCGACACCTACCTGTCGGCGATGAGCCAGCGCATGAACGACATCATGAAGGCGCTCACCGTCATCGCCACCATCTTCCTGCCGCTGACCTTCATCACCGGGCTCTACGGCATGAACTTCGACACCAGCAGCCCCTGGAACCTGCCCGAGCTGCACTGGCGCTTCGGCTACCTCTACGTGCTGGCCGTGATGGCGGCCGTGGTCGTCGTCATGGTGACCTACTTCCGGCGCAAGCGCTGGCTGTAGGCGCGTGAACCCACCGCAAGAGGCCAGCTTGGCGATCCCGGAAACCATGCGCGCCGCCTGCATCCGGCGCACCGGCGGCATCGAGGAGATCGAGGTCGGCACGCTGCCGACGCCGCGGCCCGGCCCGACCGACGTGCTGGTGCGCGTGCTGGCCAGCGCCGTCAACCGCGTCGATCTGTTCGTGCGCTCGGGTGCCTACCAGACGCCGCTGCCGTTTCCCTTCGTCATCGGCCGCGACTTGGTCGGCACGGTGGTGGCGGCCGGCCCCGGCGCGCAGGCGCCCTGGCGACCCGGAACACGCGCCTGGTGCAACAGCCTCGGGCTGCAGGGCCGCCAGGGGCCGTTCGCCGAATACGCCGTGGTGCCGCAGGAGCGCCTCTACCCGCTGCCCGAGGGCGTCGATGCCGAGCAGGCGGCGGCGACGCTGCACACCGCCGGCACCGCGCACCTCGGACTGGTGCGCGAGGCCCGGCTGCAGCCAGGCGAGACCCTGGTGGTCGAAGGCGCCGCCGGCGGCGTCGGCAGCGCCGTGATCCAGATGGCGCACCACATGGGCGCCCGCATCATCGCCACCGCCGCGCCCCGGGACGCCGACTGGTGCCGCGCCTGCGGTGCCGAGACCGTCATCGACTACCACGACGAGCAGCTGGACGCGCGCGTCCGCCAGGCCGCGCCCGCCGGGGTCGACGTCTGGTGGGACACCAGCGGGCGCAACGCGCTGGCCCGCAGCCTGGCGCTGATGGCCCTGGGCGGGCGCATCGTAATCATGTCGGGCCTGGGCGGCGGCGACGCGGCCCTGCCGGTGGGCACCCTCTACACGCGCGACGTCAGCCTGCACGGCTTTGCCATCAGCAACGCCTCCGTCGCCGACCTGGCCGCCGCCGCCCGGCACACCAATGCGCTGCTGGCTGGCGGCCGGCTGCGCTCCCGCATCGGCGCCCGCTACCCGCTGGCCGAAGCGGCCGCTGCCCACTGCGCCCTGGCGAGCGGCACGGTCCGAGGCCGCATCCTGGTACTGCCCTGAACCGCCCCGCCGGCGGACGCGCGGGCCGGCCGATGGCTGCCGCACTGCGCTGCTATAGTTGATCGATTCGGCCACGACGGCGTTGGTGTCCCGCACTGCGCGCGTGCGCGGATCCCGTCGGCGCACGTCGCGCGCCACCTGCAACCCCCTGCCGGATGGACCTGCTTTACCTGCTGCTGCTGCCCTTTGCCGGCAGCCTGGTCGCCGCCCTGATGCCGACGCACGCGCGCACGGCCGCGGCGGTGTGGGCGGCGCTGGTCGCCGCCACCGGCCTGGGCTGGGTGCTGTGGCTGTGGCCCACGGTGCGGGCCGGCACCGTGCTGGTCGAAAGCCACCGCTGGATGCCGTCCGCCGGCGTCGACCTGGTGATCCGCATCGACGGCTTTGCCTGGATGTTCGCCCTGCTGGTGACCGGCATCGGCACCCTGGTGGCCCTCTACGCGCGCTACTACATGAGCCGGGAAGACCCGGTGCCGCGCTTCTTCGCCTTCTTCCTCGCCTTCATGGGCGCCATGCTGGGCGTGGTGCTGTCCGGCAACCTGGTGCAGCTGGTGTTCTTCTGGGAGCTGACCAGCCTGTTCTCCTTCCTGCTCATCGGCTACTGGCACCACCGCCGCGACGCCCGGCGCGGGGCGCGCATGGCGCTCATCACCACCGGCGCCGGCGGCCTGGCCCTGCTGGCCGGCGTGCTGATCCTGGGCCACATCGTCGGCAGCTACGAGCTCGACGCCGTGCTGGCAGCGGGCGAGCGCATCGCCGCGCACCCGCTCTACACGCCGATGCTGGTGCTGGTGCTGCTGGGCGCGCTGACCAAGAGCGCGCAGTTCCCGTTCC
>CAYRHV010000310.1:0-3284 GCA_964424045.1 uncultured Ottowia sp.
CGTAGCCCGAGCCGTAGCTCCAGATCTCGCGCGTCTCGGGGTAGTGGACGATGTATTTCAGCTCGGGGTTGCAGGGCCAGTGGGTCTCGTCCCGCTGGCCCGGCGCCAGCGGCGCGCCGACGCTGTGCACGCAGGGCACGAATTCGCCGTCGGCACCCAGCACGTCGATCGCGCCACGGCCCATGCGCGTCATCAGCTTCATGTTGACGGCGACGTAGGCGCTGTCGGAAAGCTCGACGCCGATGTGGGCGATCGGGCTGCCCAGCGGCCCCATGCTGTAGGGGATCACGTACATGGTGCGCCCGCGCATGCAGCCTTCGAACAGCGGCTGCAGGGTGGCGCGCATCTCGGCCGGGGCCATCCAGTTGTTGGTGGGGCCGGCGTCCTCCTTCTTCTCGCTGCAGATGAAGGTGCGGTCCTCCACGCGCGCGACGTCGGAGGGATCCGAGCAGGCAAGATAGGAATTGGGGCGCCTGGCCGGGTTCAGCCGCTTGAAGGTGCCGGCCTGCACCAGCCGCTCGCACAGCTGGTCGTATTCGGCCTGGCTGCCGTCGCACCAGTGCACGCGCTCGGGCTGGCACAGGGCGGCCATGCGGCCGACCCATTCGATCAGCTTCGGGTTCTTGACGTAGTCGGGGACGTTCAGCTCGGCGAGCTGCGCAGCAGGCATGGGTGCGTTCATCGACAGGCTCCAAGTTTGAAAATCGTCTTTCCGAAGGCCGGCTTGCCTTGGGAAAAAGGACTTGGCCCGAGCTGCAGCCAGAGGCTGCCCGGGCAGGGTGGGGGTTTGACGGGGGGACGCGAGAGGGCCGGGAAGGCGTTCCGGCCAGGCTGCGGGGCTGGCCGCGCGCCCGGCTTCGGGGCGGCAGGCGGAGGATCCGCCCGCCGGGGCGACCTCAGGCCATGGTCACTGCCGCCAGGGCGAGCAGGAACATGATGACGGCACCGGCCAGCGGAATGGCCAGCGGGATCTTGCTGGTCACGGCCTCGATCGGGTCAACGGGGTGGTCTTCCTCGTGCGTGGGTGCGGACATGGCGACACCTCTGAAATATGGGGTTTAAGGGCAGAACTGGGCTCATTCTAGCGTCTGGTGCCCGAAGAGGGCCCGCGCCGGCTCAGGACGGGTCCGGCTCCTCGGTGGCCGGCGCGGCCGGGGCCGCTGGCGTGTCGGTGGTGTCCCGGCACCAGCGGTCGACCCAGCGCGAGGCCAGGCGCCCGGCGGCCTCGCGCCCGCCGAGGCCAAAAGCCAGCGCCACGGCCACGGCAACCGCGCCCAGGGTCAAGCCAAAGGCCAGGTTGACGATGTCGTCGGCAATCCCCATCGCTCGCAGGCCCATGGCCAGCACGATGCCCAGGATGGCGAGCCAGGCCACCTGCGCCAGCACGGTGCTGCTGCCGCTGGCGCGCACGATGGCGGCGCGCGCCACGTTCGCCAGCATGAAGCCGATCACCAGGATCAGCGAGCCGAGCAGCACGTCGCTGGCAAAGGAGATGAAGGTGCTGATGAGGTCGGCAAAGCGCTCGAAGCCGAGCTGGCCGCCGGCCTCGACCACGGCGAACAGCATGGCGAACAGCAGCGCCACGCGACCGATCAGGGCCGAGGGCGCCAGGCCGCGGAAGGCGTGTTCGATGCCGAGCCGCGCCGGCAGGGCGTCGAGCCCGACGCCGGCCAGCAGGTTGGTCAGCAGGCGCGTGGCGAACGAGGCCACCAGCCAGGTGACGATCAGGATCAGGCCGGCGCCGACGATGCGCGGCACGGCGGCCACCAGCATGGCCAGCATCTCGGTGGCCGGCTGCGAGATGGCCTCGATGCGCAGCGCGTCGAGGGCGGCGATCAGCGCCGGCACGAACACCAGGATGAAGACCAGCAGGCCGGCCAGGCCGGAGATCTGCACGGCGGGGCCGAGCCCGGCCCGGTTGCCGACCTGGTCGGCACCGACCGAGCGCAGCAGGTTGGTGGTCAGGTTGCGCAGCACCATGGCGACCAGCCAGCCGACGCCGCCCAGCACCAGCGCCGCCACCAGATTGGGCAGGATGTCGAGCGCCCGCGCGGTCATCTCGCGCAGCGGCGCCAGCAGGCCCTCCATCTGCAGCGCGCCCAGGATCGCCGGCACGAACAGCAGCACCACCAGCCAGAACAGGGCGTTCGACAGGCTGTCGCTGATCGGCGCGACGTTGGCGTGCTCGGACAGGCGCTCGTCCAGCGTGGTGCGGTCCAGCACCTTGCGCACCAGGCCGCGCACCGCGGTGGCGGCGAACCAGGCCAGCAGCGCCAGCAGTGCCGCGCCGAGCACGCGCGGCGCGTATTCGAACAGCTGCGTCGTCAGCGCCGCGAACGAGCCGGAGACGGCGGTCAGGTTGAGCGCGTTGAACACCGCGGCCAGCATGATCAGGATCACGATCCAGAACAGCGCCAGTGCCACCGCGCCCTCGATGTCCGCCTTCTGCCCGGTGGTGTCGGCAAAACGCTGGTTGATGCGCAGCAGGCCCAGGCCCTTGCGCGTTCCGGCCTTCACCAGTGCCGCCAGGAACCAGCCGACGACGAAGATCAGCAGTGCCCCCAGCACCTGGGGCAGATTCGCCCCCAGGGCGCCCTGCAGCGAATCCCACAACGTGGCCAGTCCATTCATGTGCCGTCGCCCCTGTCTTGCCGGTCAAAGACGTCAACCTTAACGCACCGGCTGCGAATTTCCGGCACGGATTGCAATGCGGCGGAACTCGCAGCCGCGCCGACCGGTCAGGAGGATGTGTGATGCAAACCACATTGACACCCGGGAAACATGGCCGAAAGGCTTCCCGCTGCCCGGTGCATGCGTTATCGTGAAACCCAGGCGCGTCCGGCAGGCCGGTGCGCGCCGCTTGCGGGAGACTGGCATGGCAAGACGGTCGAATCAGTTGCTGGACAAGTCAGGCGTCCTGGCTTCGCCCGGCCTGGAGAGCGCGCCGGTGCTGGACCTGATGTGCTCGCACTTCGTGCTCACGCTGGCGGCCCAGCGGGGCAGTAGCTTCAACGTCCGGCGCGACATCAACAGCCTGATGGCGCTGGCGGGTCGCCACCTGGTGTGGCCACCGGCGGTGCTGGCGCGCCTGCGCGAATTCCTCGGCCGCCGCTGCCGCGACAACGACCTGTGGCGCGGCCACGAGCGCCTGGGCGATGCCGAGTTCCTGGAGCGCCACGGCGTCTGGCGCGGCCCCTACGAAGAGGGCACGCTGTTCTTCTATCTGGATGAATACGCCAAGGACGCGCCCAAGGACGTGCTGGCGCTGCTGACGGCCACCGGCC
>CAYRHV010000311.1:0-3278 GCA_964424045.1 uncultured Ottowia sp.
ACCAGGATCCAGATCCAGGCCGGAATACCGCCACTGGCCGCAGGGGGCTGGGCCACCGCCGCTGCGCCCGGCGCTTCGGCGGATGCCGGATGGCGCGCCTGCATCTCCTCGTCGAAGCGCTTGAAGAAGCTCTCGGCCATCGACTTGGCGACGCCGTCGATCAGGCGCTGGCCGACCTGGGCGATCTTGCCGCCGACCGTGGCGTTGACGCTGTAGCCCAGCTCGCAGCCGGCGTCGTTGGGCGTCAGCGTGACGTCGGCGCTGCCCTTGCCGAAGCCGGCGGCGCCGCCGCTGCCCTCGAAATTGAGTGTGTAGCTGGTCGGCGCGTTGACGTTGGCCAGCTCGATCGAGCCCTTGAACTTTGCCGACACCGGGCCGATCTTGATCGCGTTCACCAGCGCGTAGCTGTTCTCGCCCGTGGGCTCGATGCTGTCGCAGCCCGGGATGCAGGCCTTGAGCACCTCGGGGTCGTTCAGGGCTTCCCAGGCCTGCTGCTGCGTCACCGCCAGCTGGCGACTGCCTTGCATTTCCATGTTCTCGCTCCTCTGCTCCGGGGTTACTGTTTCATGAGTGTGGCGATGGCGCTCGCCAGTTCCTTCAGCTTGGTGACGTTGTGCACCGCCAGCATGCCGTCGGCGGCGCGATGCAGCACGGCGGCACCGCGCGCAATGGGTTCGTAGGCGTCGAAACGCAGCAGCGGGTTGAGCCACAGGATGCGCCGCGAGTGCAGCTTGAGCCAGGCCAGCTCGCGCGCCAGCAGCTCGGGCTCGCCGGTGTCCAGGCCATCGCTGACGACCAGCACCAGGGTGCGCCGGCCCACCAGCCGGCGCACGTGCCGGACGCGCAGCGTGGCCAGCGACTCGCCCAGGCGCGTGCCGCCGGCAAAATCCCGGATCGCACCACCGGCCTGCAGCAGCATGTCGTCGGTGTCGGCCAGGCGAAACGCGGCGCTGAGGTCGGTCAGCGCGGTGCCGAAGGCAAACACGTCGCGCCGCAGCACGACGCGCTGGCCCCCCACCTGCACGCGCGCCGTGGCGGCGTGCAGGAAGGCCAGCAGCAGGCGCGCGTAGCGCTCCATGGAGCCGGACACGTCCACCAGCACCAGCAGCGGCAGCGGCTGGCGGCGCCGCTGCAGGCGCCGCAGCACCATCACGTCGCCGCCGCTTTGCGCCGCGCTGCGCAGGGTGCGGCTCCAGTGGATGCGCGCGCCGCGGCTGCCGACGCGCGTGCGTCGCGCCGCCACCGTCGGCAGCGGCAGCGGAATGTCGCGCACCAGGCGCTCCACCAGGGTGTATTCACTGGCGCTGAGCTGGTTGAAGTCGGCCGCCTTCAGGCGCGCCAGCTCGCTGGCCGTCATGGCGGCGTCGAGATCGATTTCCTGGTCCGGCCTGGCCGGCTCGCCCGGCGGCCGGGCCTTGGGCGGCGACAGCGCCTCGCGCACGCGCGGGCGCTGCGGGCTCGGGTGGGCGCGGCCTTCGGCGCTGGGCAACATCTGGGCCAGCAGCTTGTGTGCCAGGTCCGGGTCGCGAAAGAAGGCATCGAACAGCTCGCGAAACACGATGCGGTCCTGCTCCCGGCTGACCAGCACGGCCTCCAGCGCAGCGCCGACGTCGGCCTTGCGCGCCACGCCCACGTGCAGCAGCGCCTGCTGCGCCAGTGCAATGCGCGCGGCATCGATGCGCACGCCGGCGCGCCGCAGCGTGCGGCCGAAGGCACTCAGGTTGCCGGCCAGCTTGCCGCGGCGGGCGTCGCCCAGTTGCGCGACCCGCGACGGGCCGCGCTCGGGCGCCAGGCCCACGTCCGGCGTCATGGCACGGCGCCGGCCGGGTTCACGCCGCCTCCCGCGCCGCCTGCAGGGCTTCGGAGGCCAGCTCGACATTCAGCGCCGCCACATCGTCGCGCTGCTTGAACAGGATGCCGGCGGTATCCACCACCACCTCGGGGTCGAGGTTGACGGTGTCCAGCGCCACCAGGGCGCGCGCCCACTCGACAGTCTCGGCGATGCCGGGCATGCGCTGGAACTGCCCGCCATAGGGCGCGCTGCGCAGCTGGTGCACGAAGGCCGCGACCTGATCCGCCAGGGCCTGCGGCGCCTGCGGCACCAGGGCGCGCACGATCGCCAGCTCGCGTTCGCGCTCCGGGTAGTCGAGCCAGTGATACAGGCAGCGACGCTTGACCGCGTCGTTGAGCTCGCGCGTGCGGTTGCTGGTCAGGATGGTCACGGGCGGCACAACCGCGCGCACCGTGCCCAGCTCCGGGATGCTCACCTGGTATTCGCCCAGGTATTCAAGCAGGAAGGCCTCGAACGGCTCGTCGGCGCGGTCCACCTCGTCGATCAGCAGCAGGGCACCCGGCGCCGGCGCCTGCAGCGCCTGCAGCAGCGGCCGGCGCACCAGGTAGCGCGGCTGATACACCTCCTCCTCCAGCTCGGCCGTCGGCGCGCGGCCCTCGGCGGCGCGCAGGTGCAGCAGCTGGGCGGCGTAGTTCCATTCGTAGAGCGCCTCGCGCTGCTCCAGGCCGTCGAAGCACTGCAGGCGCAGCAGCTCGCGTCCGAGCACCGCCGCCAGGGTCTTGGCCAGCTCGGTCTTGCCAACGCCGGGCTCGCCCTCCAGCAGCAGCGGCCGCTGCAGCTTCAGTGCCAGGAACACCGCCGTGGCCAGGCGCCGGTCGGGAAAGTAGCCCTGGGCCTCGAGCGCGGCAATCAGCGCGTCGATGGAAGCGGGCGGAACGGGCGCCTCGGGCGCAGAGGAGTCGGGCATGGGTGATCAGGTGCGCAAGACGGATGAATCAAGGGGCGGCCGGGGTAGCGTCCCGCGGCCAGGCGGCACGGCAAAGTGCAAGGCCCCAGCGCCGCCCCTCGCCGGACGGCTACTGGGGCCATGGTACGCCGGATGTCAGGCCAGCGCCTCGGCCACCGCGCGCTGCGCCATCACGCCCACCAGATGGGCCCGGTAGGCGCTGCTGCCGTGCAGGTCGCTGGACATCTCGGCGGCGTCGGTCGGCACGCCCTGCACGGCGTCGGCCGTGAAGCTGCCCGCCAAGGCCGCTTCCATGCCGGCATGACGAAACACGCCGTTGCCGGCACCGGTGACCGCCACGCGCACGCCGTCGTCGAACTGCGCCACGAACACGCCGATCAGCGCGAAGCGCGAAGCCGGCTGTGCGAACTTGGCATAGGCGGCGCGCCGGGGGATCGGAAAGCTGATGGCGGTGATGAGCTCGCCCTCCTCCAGCGCGGTGGCGAACAGGCCCTGGAAGAAGTCGTCGGCCTTGATCTG
>CAYRHV010000312.1:0-3239 GCA_964424045.1 uncultured Ottowia sp.
TGCTGCCGCCCCGGCCGCGGCACCCGCCGCCGGTGGCGTCGCCATGCCGGCGGCGGCCAAGCTGATGGCCGATCACGGCCTGCCTGCCGGCAGCGTGCCGGGCACGGGCAAGGACGGCCGCGTGACCAAGGGCGACGTGCTGGCGGCGGTCCAGGGCGGCACCCGGCCGGCGCAGATCCCCACGGGGGCGCCCACCACCAGCCTGCCCCAGGTGGCCGCGCCGGTGGCGCCGCGGCTGGGCGACCGGCCGGAGCAGCGCGTGCCGATGACGCGCCTGCGCGCGCGCGTGGCCGAACGCCTGCTGCAGTCGCAGGCGACCAACGCCATCCTCACCACGTTCAACGAAGTGAACATGCAGCCGGTGATGGACATGCGCAAGCGCTTCCAGGAGAAGTTCGAGAAGGAGCACGGCGTGCGCCTGGGCTTCATGAGCTTCTTCGTCAAGGCGGCGGTGCACGCGCTCAAGAAGTTTCCGGCCGTCAACGCCAGCATCGACGGCAACGACATCGTCTATCACGGCTACTTCGACATCGGCATTGCCGTCAGCAGCCCGCGTGGCCTGGTGGTGCCGATCCTGCGCGACGCCGACCAGATGGGCTTTGCCGACGTCGAGAAGCAGATTGCCGACTTTGGCGCGCGCGCGCGCGACGGCAAGCTGACACTGGACGACCTCACCGGCGGCACCTTCTCGATCAGCAACGGCGGCGTGTTCGGCTCCATGCTGTCGACGCCCATCATCAACCCGCCGCAGTCGGCGATCCTGGGCGTGCATGCGACCAAGGAGCGTGCCGTGGTCGAGAACGGCCAGGTCGTGGTGCGACCGATGAACTACCTGGCGCTCAGCTACGACCACCGCCTGATCGACGGCCGCGAGGCGGTGCTCAGCCTGGTGGCCATGAAGGACGCGCTGGAGGACCCGGCGCGCCTGCTGTTCGACATCTGAGCGCCGGCGCTCCCATGTCGCTGGCCGATGAACTGCAGAAGCTCGACGAACTGCGCGTTCGCGGCGTGCTGAGCGACGCCGAATTCGAGCAGTCCAAGCGGCGCCTGCTGGCCGGCGACGACCTGCCGCCGGCGCTGCAGGCGGTCAATCGCTTCCGCCGTTCGCGCGACGATCGCTGGATCGCCGGCCTGTGTGGCGGCATCGCGCGCTCTACCGGCGTCGAGAGCTGGATCTGGCGCCTGATCTTCTTCGTGCTGCTGCTGTTCGGCGGCACCGGCCTGCTGCTCTACGTGCTGTTGTGGATCTTCGTTCCCGCCGAATGAAGCGCCTGTGGCGCCATTGCCCCCTTACCTGAACCCGACCAACATGTCCAACAAGCAATTCGACCTCATCGTGATCGGCGCCGGCCCCGGCGGCTACATCGCTGCCATTCGCGCGGCGCAACTGGGTTTCAACGTCGCCTGCATCGACGAATGGCGCAACGCCAAGGGCGGGCCGGCGCCGGGCGGTACCTGCACCAACGTCGGCTGCATCCCGTCCAAGGCGCTGCTGCAAAGCTCGGAGCACTACGAACAGGCGGCCACGCACTTCGGCGAGCATGGCATCCGCGTCGGCGGCCTGAAGATCGACGTGCCGACCATGATCGGCCGCAAGGACGCCGTGGTGCAGCAGAACAACGACGGCATCCTCTACCTGTTCAAGAAGAACAAGGTCAGCTTCTTCCACGGCCGCGGCTCGTTCGTCAAGGCGGTCGAAGGCGGCTACGAGATCCAGGTCGCGGGCAAGGACGAGACCATGCTCACCGGCAAGCAGATCGTGGTGGCCACCGGCTCCAACCCGCGCGAGCTGCCCGGCGTGCCGTTCGACGAGGAGAAGATCCTGAGCAACACCGGGGCGCTGGCGATCCAGGCCGTGCCCAAACGCCTGGGCCTGATCGGCTCGGGCGTGATCGGCCTGGAGATGGGCAGCGTGTGGCGGCGCCTGGGCGCCGAGGTCACGGTGCTGGAGGCCCTGCCGACCTTCCTCGGCGCGGTGGACGAGCAGGTCGCCAGGGAGGCGCGCAAGGCCTTCGACAAGCAGGGCCTGAAGGTCGAGCTCGGCGCCCAGGTGGGTGCGGTCAAGGTCGGCAAGAAGGGCGTGAGCGTGGCCTGGACCGACGCCAAGGGGGAGGCACAGAAGCTCGAAGTGGACCAGCTGATCGTCTCGATCGGCCGCGTGCCCAACACCATCGGTCTGAACGCCGAGGCCGTCGGCCTGCAACTGGACGAGCGCGGTGCCGTGGTGGTGGACGACGAGTGCCGCACCAGCCTGCCGGGCGTCTGGGCCGTGGGCGACGTGGTGCGCGGCCCGATGCTGGCGCACAAGGCGGAGGAGGAGGGCGTGGCGGTGGCCGAGCGCATGGCCGGCCAGCACGGGCACGTCGACTTCAACCTGGTGCCCTGGGTCATCTACACCAGCCCCGAGATCGCCTGGGTCGGCAAGACCGAGCAGCAGCTCAAGGCCGCGGGCGTGCAATACAAGGCCGGCAGCTTTCCCTTCATGGCCAACGGGCGCGCTCGCGCCCTGGGCGACACCACCGGCTTCGTCAAGTTCCTGGCCGACGCCCAGACCGACGAGATCCTGGGCGTGCACATCGTCGGGCCGCTGGCCAGCGAGCTGATCGCCGAGGCCTGCGTGGCCATGGCCTTCCGCGCCAGCAGCGAGGACATCGCGCGCATCTGCCATGCCCACCCGTCCCTGGGCGAGAGCATGAAGGAGGCGGCGCTGGCGGTGGACAAGCGCACGCTGAACTTCTGACAGCAGCGACGGCCCGGACGGCACCCCGCCGCTGGGCCCCGGACACCCCGAAACATCGAACGGCAGGGCGGATGACCAGCGTGCGCGAGGCCTACGAGGCCGAACTGAAGGCGCGCGGCTACCGGAGCGATCCGGCCCAGCTGCGCGCGGTCGAGGCGCTGGAGCGCTGCGCCAGCGAGTGGGCGGCCTACAAGAGCCGGCGCTCGAACTCGCTCAAGAAGCTGTTCAACCACCCGGAGATTCCGCGCGGCGTCTACATGTATGGCGGCGTCGGGCGCGGCAAGAGCTTCCTGATGGACTGCTTCTACGAAGCGGTGCCGCTGAAGCGCAAGACTCGCCTGCACTTTCACGAGTTCATGCGCGAGGTGCAGCGCGAGCTGGCGTCCCTGCAGGGCACGGTGAATCCGCTCGACGAGCTCGGCCGACGCATGGCCCGGCGCTTCAAGCTGATCTGCTTCGACGAGTTCCACGTCGCCGACATCACCGACGCCATGATCCT
>CAYRHV010000313.1:0-3217 GCA_964424045.1 uncultured Ottowia sp.
GGCTGATACCGCCCAAGAGTTCATATCGACGGCGGTGTTTGGCACCTCGATGTCGACTCATCTCATCCTGGGGCTGTAGTCGGTCCCAAGGGTATGGCTGTTCGCCATTTAAAGAGGTACGTGAGTTGGGTTCAGAACGTCGTGAGACAGTTTGGTCCCTATCTTCCGTGGGCGCTGCAGATTTGAGGAAGGCTGCTCCTAGTACGAGAGGACCGGAGTGGACGCACCGCTGGTGTACCTGTTGTCACGCCCGTGGCATTGCAGGGTAGCTAAGTGCGGAAGAGATAACCGCTGAAAGCATCTAAGCGGGAAACTCGTTTCAAGATGAGATCTGCCGGGGCCTTGAGCCCCCTGAAGAGTCGTTCTAGACCAGGACGTTGATAGGCTGGGTGTGCAAGACGTGCAAGCGTCTCAGCTAACCAGTACTAATTGCTCGTGCGGCTTGACCCTATAACTTTGATCTGTCTGATCAGGGTTGTTGTGCCGTGTGGCGCATTCAGGATTTGCTGATTTGGCTCTATGAATTGGCTGTCCGGCCTTGGCCGGATGGCAACAAGTTATGCCTGATGACCATAGCGAGGTGGAACCACTCCTTCCCATCCCGAACAGGACAGTGAAACGCCTTAGCGCCGATGATAGTGCGGATTCCCGTGTGAAAGTAGGACATCGTCAGGCTAATACAGCAAAACGCCCGATCTCAGGATCGGGCGTTTTTTTTGCCTGATGCGCGGGCGGCAGCCCGACCGCACAGGCGCACGGCCCCTGTGAAAACGGCGTCCGCCGTACAATCAATCGATGATTTCTCGTGAACCCACCATCGAGCGGTTGCAGACCGCCAGCCAGTTGCTGCTCGAGCCGTTCGATCTGGACGAGTCCCGCCTGACGCGAGCGCTGGGCATCATGGCCGAGCACCGGGTCGACGATGCCGACCTCTACTTCCAGTACACCCGCTCGGAGAGCTGGAGCCTGGAAGAGGGGATCGTGAAGACGGGCAGCTTTTCGATCGACCAGGGCGTGGGGGTGCGTGCATTGCATGGCGAACGCACGGCCTTCGCCTATTCGGACGATATTTCCTGGCGCTCGCTGGAGGATGCGGCGCAGACGGTGCGCAGCATCGGGCGCGCCGGACAGGAGCGCCGCATTGCCCTCGGACGGCGCAAGCTGGCGGGCAGCCGACGCCTCTACGGTGCGGCGGATCCGATCGAATCGCTGGAAAGCGGCGCCAAGGTCGAGCTGCTGGAGCGCGTCGAACGCATGGCGCGGGCCCGCGACCCGCGCGTGGTCCAGGTGATGGTGGGCCTGGCGAGCGAATACGACGTGGTGCTGATTGCGCGACTCGATGGCACGCGCGCGGCCGACGTGCGGCCGCTGGTGCGCCTGTCGGTGACGGTGATCGCGGAACAGGACGGACGGCGCGAGGTCGGTTCCTTTGGCGGCGGTGGCCGCTTCGGGCTGGCGTATTTCGACGCGGCGATGCTTGAGCATTACGTGGAGCAGGCCGTCACTGCGGCGCTGACGAACCTGCACTCGCGTCCCGCGCCCGCGGGCGAGATGTCCGTGGTGCTGGGGCCGGGCTGGCCGGGGGTGTTGCTGCACGAGGCGGTCGGCCACGGCCTGGAGGGCGATTTCAACCGCAAGGGATCGAGCGCCTTCAGCGGACGCCTGGGGCAGCGTGTTGCGGCCAAGGGCGTCACGGTGCTGGACGACGGCACGATTGCCGACCGGCGCGGCAGCCTGAACGTCGACGATGAGGGCCACGCGACGCAGCGCAATGTCCTGATCGAGGACGGCATCCTGCGTGCCTACATGCAGGACTCGCTCAACGCGCGTCTGATGAAGACGCGCTCGACCGGCAACGGTCGGCGGGAAAGCTACGCCCACGTGCCGATGCCGCGCATGACCAACACCTACATGCTGGCCGGTGAGGTGGAGCCCGACGAGATCGTGGCCAGCATTCGACGTGGCCTGTATGCAACGAATTTCGGCGGCGGCCAGGTGGACATCACCAGCGGCAAGTTCGTCTTTTCCGCCAGCCAGGCCTACTGGGTCGAGAACGGCCGCATCCAGTATCCAGTGAAGGGGGCGACGATCATCGGCAGCGGACCCCAGGCGCTGAAGAAGGTGACGCTGATCGGCAATGACCTGAGCCTGGACTCGGGCGTCGGCGTCTGCGGCAAGGAAGGCCAGAGCGTGCCGGTCGGCGTCGGCCAGCCGACGCTGCGGCTGGAGGGTCTGACAGTGGGCGGTACCGCCTGAGTCAACGCTGGACACTGGGCGTGCCTCCTGCGCGCGCTTGTGCTACATTTACGCGTGATGGTTCCCGCGTCCTCGTTCAGCTTCTTTTACTTTTGGTTCTCGGTCCCCGGCGGACGAGAGGAGAAGCTGTAGACGTCCACGACGCAAGCTCCCGAATCGAACCGCCGCAGCGCATCCGCCCGGCGGTTTTTTCATGCTTGCTCCTCTTCCCATTCAAACCTCGCAGAAAGTCCCCTCATGAATGCCAAGACCGTGTCCCCCGTCGATGCCCTGGCGGTACCGCCCCAGCGCACCAGCGATACCGACGACCAGCGCATCAAGGAAATCAGCACGCTGCCGCCGCCCGAGCACCTGATCCGCTTCTTCCCGATTCGTGGCACGCCGGCCGAGACGCTGATCGGCAACACGCGCAAGGCGATCCGGCGCCTGATCAACGGCAAGGAAGACCGCCTGCTGGTGGTGATCGGGCCGTGTTCGATCCACGACCCGGCGGCGGCGATGGAGTATGCGAAGCGCCTGAAGCCGCTACGCGACGAATACGCCGACACGCTGGAAATCGTGATGCGGGTCTATTTCGAGAAGCCGCGCACCACGGTGGGCTGGAAGGGTCTGATCAACGACCCCTACCTGGACCGCAGCTACCGCATTGACGAGGGGCTGCGCATCGCGCGCCAGCTGCTGATCGAGATCAACCGCCTGGGCGTGCCGGCGGGCAGCGAGTTCCTGGACGTGATCTCGCCGCAGTACATCGGCGACCTGATCAGCTGGGGCGCGATCGGCGCGCGCACCACGGAAAGCCAGGTGCACCGCGAGCTGGCTTCGGGCCTGTCGGCGCCGGTGGGCTTCAAGAACGGCACCGACGGCAACATCCGCATCGCGCTGGACGCGATCCAGGCGGCCGCGCGCGGCCATCACTTCCTGTCGGTGCACAAGAACGGCCAGGTGGCGATCGTGCACACCA
>CAYRHV010000314.1:0-1993 GCA_964424045.1 uncultured Ottowia sp.
GAGCGTTGAGCGTTGAGCGTTGAGCGTTGAGCGTTGAGCGTTGAGCGTTGAGCAGATTGGACGCCGGCCGATGCCGGGATTGCCCGCCGGCAAACGCGATCTTGCGAGCGGTTACAACTTCGTGGTTGCCATTTAACCCCATTGGCGCACCGGCGTCGTTTCACTCCATGTCAACCCCTGAATGGAGAAACCGCATGAAACCCCTCGCCCGCCTGCTTTCTGCCAGCGCACTGGCCGGTGCCCTGCTGCTGTCCGCCCTGCCCGCGCAGGCGATCGGCCGCCTGGTCGACGTCCACGTGATCGACCGCGACAGCGGCGCGCGCCTGCCCGTCTACCGGCACCAGGGTCAGTGGTGGATCGCCGGCCGGCCCGGTGCACGCTATGCGATCGAACTGCGCAACGCCAGCGGCGAGCGCCTGCTCGGCGTGATCGCGGTCGATGGTGTCAACGTCATCAGCGGCGAGACCGCCGGCTGGGACCAGGCCGGCTACGTGCTGGCGCGCCGACAGCGGGCGCGCATCACCGGCTGGCGCAAGAGCGATGCCGAGGTGGCAGCCTTTCACTTCACGGCGCTGGCCGACTCGTATGCGGCGCGCACCGGACGCCCGGACGACGTGGGCGTGATCGGTGTTGCCGTCTTCCGCGAGCGTCGCCCCGTCCCGTCGCCGCCGATCGCGGTGGCGCCGACCCCTGCATGGCGCGGCCAGGCCCCCGCCGCCGGCGAAGCCACGGCCAGTGCGGCAACGCCGGCCGCCGAGGCACCCCTGCCCACACCGGGCCGCGCCGCACCGGCGCAGCATGACCAGGCCGACGTGCAGCGCGCCCAGGCGCCAGCGACGGCGCGCCTGGGCACCGGCCATGGCGCGCGTGAACAGGCCTGGGTCCGGCACACGCAATTCGAGCGGCGCGAGGCGCATCCAGCGGAACTCATTGCGATCCGCTATGACAGCCGCGAGAACCTGCTCGCCCTCGGCGTCATTCCCGCCGATCCTCCAGTGCGGCAGCAGCCCAATCCATTCCCCGCCACGCTGGCCGGAGCCGGCTATGTGCCCGATCCGCCGCGCTGACGCTGCCGGATCTGCATCATTGCCACGCCCGCGGCCGGTTCGTCGCCATAATGGCGCGCATGTCCCAGCAGGCCAGGACTGCCGACGAACTGCTCATGCGCGCCTATGCCGATGGCGACGTCCACGCCTTCGAAACGCTTTACGAGCGGCATGAAATGAGGCTTTGGCGCTTCATCTTCCGCAGTGTCGGCAGTGCTGCCACGGCCGATGAGCTGGCGCAGGACGTGTGGCTGAAAGTGGTCCGCGCGGCGCCGGACTACCAGCCTGGCGCCGCTGCCCCCGGCCGGCCGCCAGCGCGCTTCACGACCTGGCTGTTCACGCTCGCACGGCATCGCGTGATCGATCACCTGCGCACGCAGCGGCCACTGCAGACCCTGGACGAACCGGGGGACGATGGACACACGCCGGTTGACACGCTGGCGGCGCCGTCGGGTTTCGGGCCGCTGCGCCGGATCGAAACCCGCCAGCAGGCCGAGCGCCTGCTCGGCGCCCTGGCGGCCCTGCCGACGGCGCAGCGAGAAGCCTTTCTGCTGCTGGCCGAGGGCGGACTCAGCCTGACCGAGATCGCGATGGCCACCGGAGTTGGCCTGGAGACGGCCCGGAGCCGTCTGCGCTACGCGCGCGCCGCCCTGCGCCGCACGCTGGAGGACCTGGCATGACGGCCCTGACGGACACCCTGCCACGTCCCAACGAAGACACGCTGATCGAGAGCTACCGCGAAGCCAGCGCACTGGAGGACGCCAGGCCCGGCACCGGCCTGCGCGCCGCCGTGCTGGCGGCGGCGCGGGAGCAGGCCGGCCTCGACGCCACGGATGGGGCCCATCCGCCCGCGGCGACCAACGAGGGGCAAACGCCAGCGCCGGCACCTGAACCGGCACCTGAACCGGCACCTGAACCGGCACCTGAACCGGCACCTGAACCGGCAC
>CAYRHV010000314.1:2093-3206 GCA_964424045.1 uncultured Ottowia sp.
CCGGCACCTGAACCGGCACCTGAACCGGCACCTGAACCGGCACCTGAACCGGCACCCGAGCCGGCACTCGAACCCGAACCCGAACCCAAAGCCGAGCCCAAGCCCGAGCCCGAGCCGCAGCCGGCGCCAGTCGAAGCCGCCAACGACCGGCGCTGGCTCATCCCTGCCGTGGCCAGCGTCGCCCTGTTCAGCCTCGCCGGCCTGCTGTTTCTCCAGGTCGATCGCGGCACGCCGGACGAGCACGAGCTGGCCCTGGGTCGCACCAGCATCAGCGGCAGCGTGGCCGCGGCGCCACCAGTGACGGACACCACGCCGGCCGGGGCCGAGGTGGCAAGCGCATCACCTGGCGACACGCCCGATGGGGTGGAGGATCCATCCGCAGCGGCCCCGATGGCGCAGGCAGACGCCGAGCCGGCAACAGAACCCGCCGCGCCGGCGCTGGAAGGCGCGGACGAGCCGCAGCCGGCGCCGGCCCCGCCACCGACAGCGGCAGCCGGCGAGGCCAGCACCGCGGCGCCGGGCGGCACAGGCGTGCCTGCCTCCTCCGACGCTCAAGAATTGACACCGCCAGCTCCGGCCCCCGCGGCCAAACCAGCCGAGGCGCCGTCCCAGGTCCAACGGCAGGCCCGGGAACAACGGCAGAAAGAGCAACGCGAACGGGCACAGCGCGCGCGCGAACAACGCGAGGCACGGGCGCTGGCGTCAGCGCCGGCCGCACGCGAGCCGGCAGCCGACACCGCAGCCGCGCCTGTGACTCCGTCGAGCCCCGCCGCACACGTCCCCGCAGCGGCGCCAACGGCCCCATCCGTCCCCGAGCCGTCCGCGACCGAACCCGCCCGGGAATCCGATTCCGCCGCGCCGCTGGCCCCGGCAGCAGATGCGCCGCAGACCGAGCCCGCCACGCCCGGCACCTTGACCGCGCCCCAGCGGCTGCTTGCCGGCGCGACCCTCGGGCGGCCGGAGATGGTGCAGCAGGCGCTGCAGGACGGCGCCTCCGCCGACAGCACCGACAGCGCCGGACGCACGGCGATGATGCTGGCGGCCCGGCGTGGCGACGTCGACATCGTGCGCGCGCTGGTGGCCGCCGGCGCCGACATCCGGCGCCGCGATCGC
>CAYRHV010000315.1:0-3194 GCA_964424045.1 uncultured Ottowia sp.
GTCATCTGTCATGCCGGCGTCAGCCGGTGTCATTTGTCATGCTTTTGAACGCAACCTGGCATCAGCCTGGCAAAGTACAGCCGAAGCAGCCGATCCGGCGCGCGAGCGACGCGCTCAGAGCTGCGCCAGCGCCGCCTTGACCTCGGCCACGCTCAGCAGCTCGCTCAGCACGATCGGCGCCTGGCCGGGGGCCTGCAGCACGTAGACCGGCACGCCGCTGCGGCCGAGCCGGCCCAGCTCGGCGCTGATGGCGGCGTCGCGTCGCGTCCAGTCGGCGCGCAGGGTCTGCACGCCGGCGGCGTCGAAGGCCGCCAGCACGCCGTCGTCGCCCAGCGTGGTCTTCTTGTTGTACTGACAGGTCACGCACCAGGCAGCGGTGAAGTCGACGAACACCGGCCGACCCTCGGCCATCAGGGCCTGCACGCGCTCGGCCGACCAGGGCTGCCAGCGCGCGCCCGGCGCCGCGGCGGCCGTCAGCTCGGGGCCAGCCATCGGCGCCACCACGCGCGGCGCCAGCGGCGGCAGCACGAACGTCGCCAGCAGCACCGCCAGGGCCCCGACCCACCAGCGCGCCCGCCCCGCCAGGCCCAGGGCCCAGAGCGCAAAGGCCAGCAGCACCAGCAGGGCCAGCAGGGCCGCCGCGCCGTCGATGCCGCTTTGCTGGCCCAGCACCCAGAGCAGCCAGACGGCGGTGGCGAACATCGGGAAGGCCAGCAGCTTCTTGAAGGTGTCCATCCAGGCGCCCGGGCGCGGCAGCGCACGCGCCACCGCCGGGACCCAGCTCGCCAGCAGGTAGGGCAGCGCCATGCCCAGGCCCAGCACGCCGAACAGCAACAATGCCTGCGCGGCCGGCAGCGCCACCGCCAGGCCGAGCGAGGCCCCCATGAACGGCGCCGTGCAGGGCGAGGCCACGGCCACCGCCAGCACGCCCGACAGGGCGGCGTTGACGGTTGGGTGGCGCGCCTCCAGCGTGGCCACGCTGCTGGGCAGGAACTGGCCGAACTCGAACACGCCGGCCAGGTTCAGCCCGATCACCGTGAACAGGGTCGCCAGCAACGCCACCACGACCGGCGACTGCAGCTGGAAGCCCCAGCCCAGCTGCTCGCCGGCCGCGCGCAGGGCCAGCATCAGGGCCCCCAGCAGCACGAAGGACAGCACCACGCCGGCGCTGTAGGCGAGGCCGCTGGCGTGCTGCGCGCGCCGGTCGCCGCCATGGCGCGTGAAGCCCAGCACTTTCACGGCCAGGATCGGGAACACGCAAGGCATCAGGTTCAGGATGGCGCCGCCGATCAGCGCGCCCAGCAGCGCCAGCGCAAACGTTGCTGCCGGCACCTGCGTGACCGCGCCGGTGCGGGGTGCCGCTGGTGTGCTGGTGGCCGCGGCATTGGCCTGCAGCGCCGCCTGCAACGCCGGCGACATGCCGGGCAGGGGCGCCAGCGCCGGCCACTCGCCCTCGACCGCGGCGTCGGCGCGCCAGCCGCGCTCGCCGGCCGTCAGCACCAGCGGCAGGTGCGTCGGGCTGTCGGCGCGGTCGCTGGCAACCGGCACGTCGGCGACCCAGGTGCCGTCCTCCCAGCCCTGGGTCCAGCTGCGCGGCCCGGGCGCCTCGCCGAGTCGGGCGCCCGGCAGCAGCACGTTCGGGGTCTCCGGGAACAGCTCCAGCGTCTGGCCGCGCAGCTCCGGCGGCAGGCCGACGACGCGCACCGTGACGCGCTCGCCGCCGTCCTGCAATTGCACCACCGACTGCGTCGCCTCGAGCTCGGCCGGCTGGCTTGCCAGGGCCGCCTCGAAGGCCGCACCGTGCAGCGCCGTGGAGCCGCGCAGCGGCAGCTTGAGCGCAAATTCGCCGTCCTGCGGAATGCACTCCATCCGGCACACCAGCCAGCTTGCCTTCAGGCCGACGTCCAGGCTGTCGGCCAGCGGCCCGGGCTGGTATTCGGGCGTGATCATGAGCGGCACCGGCAGCAGCACCGTGCCCTCGTAGCCGTAGTTCGCCAGGTCGCCGATGTAGATCTTGCTCGGCAGCGGCCAGGCCACGTCGCCTGCCAGCACGCCTGGCGGCAGCGTCCACTGCAGCTGCGTCGGCAGGCCGGAATCGCCCGAATTCTTCCAGTAGGTATGCCAGTCCGGCTGGTGCGTCAGCTGCAGGCCGACCCAGACCTGGCTGTCCTCGCCCCGGGCCTCGGCCCCGGTCGGCACGCCCGCGGGCGCATGCGCCAGCAGCACCGCGTGCACCTGGTCGGTCTGCATCTCGGCGCGCGCCAGGCCCTGCGCGCCTGCGAGCAGCGGCAGGCCGCCCGCGGCCAGCAGGGCCAGGGCAACGAAGCGCAGCAGGAAGTGGGCCAGGATGTTCATGGGCAAATGCAACAGGGTGGGAGGCTGGGCGCGCGTGCAAGTTCCGTCCGACAGCAATCCGCACCCTGGGCTGACAAAGATGCAAATCGCGCGCAAGCGTGGTAATTTTGGCCTTGTTTCGATTCACACGGCTGGTGCCCGGGCTTCGGGGAATGCCAACGCGCACCAGAAAGAGCTGGAAAAGGAAGCTGCGCAAGATGTCAATGAGCACGTCCTTCACGATGGAATCCGCTCTGGACCGCTGGGCCGAACGCCTGCGCCAGCGGCTGAACGCACCGGTGCTGGTGCGCTGGAAGTCCGGCCTCGGCCTCAAGCTGGGCCAGTTCGACACCCCGCGCGTGACGCTCGACGTACGCGATGCCAAGGGCATCGCCGCGCTGCTCAACCCCTCGATCGACAACCTGGGCGAGGCTTACGTCGAGGGCCACCTGGACGTCACCGGCTCGGTGCATGACGTGGTCGAGGTCGCCTACCGCCTGGCCGCCTCGGGCGCACACGACAACGAGCAACCGAGCTGGATGGGGCGCATGGTGCGCCACCTTGCGGACGCCGCAAGCCACAGCAAGGCGCAGGATCGCGCCGCCATCCAGTACCACTATGACGTCTCCAACGACTTCTATGCCGAGTGGCTGGACCCGCGCATGCTGTATTCCTGCGCCTACTTCGAGAACGGTGATGAAACCCTGGCCGAGGCGCAGACGAAGAAGCTCGACCACATCCTGACCAAGGCGCGCGTGCAGCCGGGCCAGCGCCTGCTGGACATCGGCTGCGGCTGGGGCGCGCTGGTGCTGCGCGCGGCCGAGAAGTTCGGCGCGCGCTGCGTCGGCATCACGCTGTCG
>CAYRHV010000316.1:0-3187 GCA_964424045.1 uncultured Ottowia sp.
GCGGCGCTGGCGGCGCTGCTGCGCGCGGCGGGCTTCGACACCACGGTGTCGCCGCAGATCCAGAAGGACGTCTGGTACAAGCTGTGGGGCAACATGACGGTCAACCCGATCAGCGCCTTCACCGGCGCCATGGGTGACCAGGTGATGGACGACGATCTGGTGCGCGGCTTCGTCAGCGCGGTGATGCTGGAAGCGCGCGAGATCGGGGCACGCATCGGCGTCGTGATCGCCGAGACGCCCGAGGACCGGCACCGGGTGACGCGCCGGCTGGGGCGCTTCAAGCCCTCGATGCTGCAGGACGTGGAGGCCGGCAAGGCGGTCGAGATCGACGCGCTGGTGAGCTCGGTGCGCGAGCTGGGGCAGTTGAGTGGGGTGGCGACCCCTTTCACCGATGCCCTGCTCGGTCTGGCGCGCCTGCACGCGCGCGTGCACGGCCTGTATCCGGACTGACCGCCCGGCGCGCCCGAAGTCTGCCGTATGAGCGCACCGGCACGCGCCCTCAGCGGGCTGGCCTTTGCCACGCTGGTGACGATCGCCCTGATGATGGCGGCCAACCACGTGGCGGCGCGGCTGGCGTTCGACAGCGGGGCCGACGCGATGACTGCGGTGGCGGTGCGCAGCGGCGTCACCGGCCTGGGCACGGCGCTGCTGCTGTGGGCGCAGCGCGTGGCGCTGCGGCTCGACGCACGCCAGTGGCGTGCCCTGCTGGCGATCGGCGGGCTGATCGGCGTGCAGAGCATCTGGCTTTACTCGGCCGTGGCGCGCCTGCCGGTGGCGCTGGCACTGCTGGCCTTCAACACCTATCCGCTGTGCACGGCGCTGTGGGCACGCGTGCTGTTCGGCCAGCGACTGGAGCGGCGCCTGCTGGCGGCGATGGTGCTGCTGCTGGCCGGTCTGGCGCTGGCACTGGACGTGCTGGGCGCGAGTTCGGGTCTGGGCGTGGCCGGGCAGTGGCAGCGCATCGGTGTCGGGGTGGCGTTTGCGCTGGCGGCGGCGCTGGCCTTCGGCCTGGCGCTGGTGCTGACCCAGCACGGCGCTGGCGACGTGGATGGACGCGTGCGCACCTGCGTGAGCATGGCGGCGGCCGCCGTGGTGGCCCTGGCGGTGGTGGGCACGCGCGGCGGCTTTCACTGGCCGGGCTCGGCCACGGGCTGGTGGGGCCTGGCCCTGCTGACGCTGCTCTACGGCACCGGCATCACCGTCCTGCTGACCGTGCTGCCGCGCCTGGGGGTGGTCGGCAACACGGCCATCATGAACGTGGAGCCGGTGTTCGCGCTGGTACTGGCCTGGTTCATCCTGGGCCAGCGCGTGGCGCCGGTGCAGGTGCTGGGGGCGCTGCTCGTGGTCGGCAGCGTGCTCTGGCTCGGGCTGCGGCGGCGTTGACGGCGCGCCCGGGTGGCGGGCGATTACCATGCATGGATTCACCCCAAGCCGCACCGCACCATGACCGAATCCATTGCCCCGGATGCCTCCCCTCCGGACGAGACGCCGGCCTTCGACGAGGCCACTGCCGCCACGCTGGAGGCACTCGATGCCGTCCTCGATGAACTGCGCGAGCACGACGACGCCGTGCCGCAGTGGGAGTTCTGCGACGGCTTTCTGACGGCGCTGCTGTGCACCCGAGACGAGGTGGAGACGGCCGAATGGCTGCCGGTGCTGCTGGGCGCCGAGGCCACGGGGCCCGACGACGACGCTCCCTTCAGCAGCGCCGGCCAGCGCACGCGCTTCCTGATGCACTGGATGGCGCGCGCGGCTCAGCTGCGCACGGCGCTGGAGGCGCAGGTCGAGGCGCTGGACGACCCGCGCGCGCTGGTGCCCGCGATGATGGACTGGCGCGGCATGCTGAACGCCCTGCCGCCGGAGGAGCGCGGGAACGCCGACGCCGACGAAGAGGCGCCCGCCTACGGCCAGATGTGGGCGATCGGCTTTTTGACGGTCGTCGACGTCTGGAGCGAGGACTGGGCGGCCCCGCGCGACAAGGAGATCGCCGCCGACATCGACGATGCGCTGGACTGCATCGCCGCGCTGGCCGAGGACGACCGGGCGCGGCCCGAGCACAACCTGTTCGACGAGGCGGCGCCGCCCAGCGTCAGCGAACAGCGCCTGACGGAAGTCGGCGAGGCGCTGTTCGCCGTCTACGACCTGCATGCCATTGCCCGGGCGCTGGGGCCGCGCGTGCGGCCGGCACACAATCCGCTGAAGATCGGCCGCAACGACCCCTGCCCCTGCGGCAGCGGCCGAAAATACAAGAAGTGCTGCGGAGCCTGACTTGGTCCTGAACTGGGTCTGGCTCGGCTTCTTTGCCAGCGCCATCGTGGTGGCGCTGGCGCAGACCGTGCTGGGCGATGCGGGCGCGCTGCCGCGCGTCATGAGCGCGCTGTTCGACGCCGCGCGCACCGGCTTCGAGGTGGCGCTGGGCCTGACGGGCATGATGGCGCTGTGGCTGGGCTTCATGAAGATGGGCGAGCGCGCCGGCATGATCGACGCCTTCGCGCGCGCCGTGAACCCGGCCATGCGCCAGCTGTTTCCGGGCGTGCCGTCGGGACACCCGGCGCAGGGCGCGATGACGCTCAACATCAGCGCCAACCTGCTGGGCCTGGACAACGCCGCGACGCCGCTCGGCCTGGCGGCGATGCAGGGGCTGCAGACGCTGAACCCCGAGCCCGAGACCGCTACCGACGCGCAGATCATGTTCCTGGTGCTGAACACTGCGGGGCTGACGCTGATCCCGACTTCGGTGATCGCGATCCGCCAGACGCTGGCCGTGAAGCAGGGCCTGACGGGCTTCAACGCCGCCGACATCTTCCTGCCGACGCTGCTGGTGACGGCGATCACCCTGGTGTGCGCGCTGCTCGCCGTGGCCTGGGTGCAGCGCATCAGCCTGTGGCGCGCCAGCCTGCTGGCGCCGCTGGCCGGCTTCGCGACCCTGGTCGGGCTGCTGGTGTGGTGGATCTCGGGGCTGGCGCCGGAACAGGCGGCGGCCTGGATGGGCGTGATCGGCGCCGGCACGATCCTGGCCGTGGTGCTGCTGTTCACCGCGGCCGGGGCCGTGCGCCGGGTCAACGTCTATGACGCCTTCATCGATGGCGCGAAGGAGGGCTTCAACGTCGCGGTGCAGATCATCCCGTATCTCGTTGCCATGCTGGCGGCGATCGCGGTGTTTCGCGCCGCCGGCCTGATGGACCTG
>CAYRHV010000317.1:0-3184 GCA_964424045.1 uncultured Ottowia sp.
CGCCGATGTAGCGCTCGCGCGCGATCGCCACGTCGACCAGGGCGATGTCGTGGCGCTCGTCCGCGCGCCCGGCATTCAGCGCCACGTCCAGGCGCTTGTTGAAGGCCAGCGCCGTCTCGGGCGCGATGCGCCCGGTGGCGTAGAGCCCGACGGCGAGGCCGGCCAGGGTCGATTCGCGCAGCTCGGGATAGGCGTTGTTGGTGCCGGTGGACAGGCCGGCGATCGGCACCTGGCCGCATTCGCGCACCACGGCGCGGTGCGTGCCGTCGCCGCCGAGCACGATGATGGCGGCGGCCCCGGCCTCGCGCAGCAGACGCGCCGCGCACAGGGTGTCGTCGACGCGGCCGGTTACCGGCATCTGCAGCCATTCCAGCTGCGGCCAGCGGTAGCCGGGGCGGGCGGCGGCGCGCTCGCGCGTCAGGTGGCGCTGCAGCAGGGCCCGCAGGCCGTCGCGGTCCGGCATCATGCGCACGCGCTCGATGCCGCAGGCGCCCAGCGCCGCCAGTGCGCGCAGCACGATGTTGACCCGGTCGGTCAGCTGCAGGCTGCTGGCGTTGGCCACCACGCGCCGGATGTCGCGCGCCGAAACCGGGTTGGCGATGATGCCGACCAGCGGACCGGCCGCTTGGTCGGCGGCCGTGTCGCGTACCGGCGCCGGCGTTGCGGTGGCCGGCGTCCGCGCACTCTTGCGCATGCTTGTCTCCTGTCTTGTGTTCCGCGGACAGGGAGTGCAAGTGGCGTGCCAGCGCTGCGACTGCGATTTTGCGCCTGAAAGATCAGGGAATACCCGAACGAATCCCGGTCCTCAGCCAGCCACGGCGCATCGGGTCGTGACAGGTGTCACGCGTGCAGGCCGTGCACGTGGACAGCTGGCACGGCCCCGGTTTCCGTGTTGCTGGAATCGCGGCGAAACGGGCTTGGGAGTAACGCCGCGAGCCGCGGGTTCCAGCCCGTGCCGGGTTTCCTGCTCGAGGTCATCCGGGACGGCAGGGTCAGACCGCCTTCTGCCTGCGTGTCGTGTCCTGCTGGTTTGGCGAGCGGATGCCGAAGCGTTCCATGCGGCGGTAGACCGTCATGCGGCTGACGCCCAGCTGGCGTGCCACGGCGCTCAGGTTCCAGCCGGCCGCGCGCAGGGATTGCAGCAGCAACAGGCCGTCCGGCGGCAGGTGGTGCGGGTCGGACGCCAGGGCTGTGGGCGGCGGTGCGGGCGCTGGTGCCGGTTCTGGCGCTGCGGCGGCCGGCAGCACGGCAAGACGCACCGGCGCCTGGCGCGCCAGGCCTTCGGGCAGATCGTCGGGTTCGATCAGGCCCTGGTTGCAGACGGCGCGCGCGTATTCGAGCACGTTGGCCAGTTCGCGCAGGTTGCCGGGCCAGCGGTGCGCCACCAGCAGGGCCCGCGCCGCCGTGCTGATGCGCACGCGGTCGCCCAGCAGCTTGTCGATCAGCCAGCCGAGGTCGCTGCGCTGGCGCAGCGGCGGCAGGGTGACGAGGGCGCCGTTCAGGCGGTAGTACAGGTCTTCGCGGAAGCGCCCCTGGCGCACCAGTTGCTCCAGCGCGTGGTGGCTGGCCGAGATGACGCGGATGTCGACCGGCACCGGGCGCGCGGCGCCGATGGCCAGCACCTCGCGCTCGGACAGCACGCGCAGCAGGCGCGACTGCAGCGCGTGCGGCATGTCGCCGATCTCGTCCAGGAACAGGGTGCCGCCGTCGGCTTCCTGGATCAGGCCGCGTTTGGCCTTCGGGCCGGCGCCCGAGAAGCTGCCCGGCAGGTGGCCGAACAGCTCGCTCTCGATCAGGTTTTCCGGGATGGCGGCGCAGTTGACGGCGATGAACGGATGCTGGCGGCGCGCGCTGGCGGCATGCAGCGCCTTGGCGAAGTATTCCTTGCCGGTGCCGGTCTCGCCATGCACCAGCAGGTTGATCGGTGAATCGGCCAGGCGCGCGGCGCGCTGCAGCTGGCGCTCCAGCGCCGCATCGCCGCCGCTGAGCGCGGCCAGCGGCGGCGGCAGGCCGAGTGCCTCTTCGGCGCCGGCGCGGCTGCTGGCGATGCGCGCCGACGGCGGCACGGCGCCGAGGAACAGGGTGCGGCCGCTGCGGCTCAGCGTGATCACGCGCCGCTCGGCCGGCAGGGCCACGAGGTAGTGCCCGAGTCCCTCGAACGGGGTGTCGAAGATCGCGTCGAAAGGCTGGCCCAGCACCTGGCTGGGCTGGCCCGGGGCGGTGGGTGCCAGGCCCAGCTCCCGCTCCAGCAGTTGCTGCGCGCGCCGGTTGTGGCCGACCACGCGGCCGGCCGCGTCGAGCGCCAGCAGGTAGTCGGGGTTGACGTCGACGAAGGCCGGCGCGCTGGACAGCCGCAGCATCCAGTCGCGGCAGTGCATGCGCGTGAAGTGCGCGTTCTCGATGTGGTGGGCGTAGATGCGCACCAGCTGCAGCGCCAGCTGCTGGCTGGACTTGGGCCCGGGCGAGACCAGCGCCGAGATGTCGATGATGGCGTTCAGGCTGCCGAGCGAGTCGAACACCGGCGCGGCGGTGCAGGTGAGCGGGATGTGGGTGGCGTCGAAGTGGTCGGACTGGTGCACGGTCAGCGCGAGGCCGGTCGCCAGTGTGGTGCCGACGGCGCAGGTGCCGGCGTGGGCCTCGGCCCAGTCGGCGCCCAGGTAGAGGCCGGCCCGGCGCAGCTGCGCCGCCGCCTGCTGGTCGCCCATGTAGTCCACCGTGACGCCGTGGCTGTCGGTCAGCAGCACCACATAGCCGGCGCCGGCGACCTGGCGGTAAAGGTCGGTCAGGCCGTGGCGCGCGATGTGGGTGAATTCCTCGATCCGTTCCTGGTGCTCGCGCAGGCGATCCCAGGGCAGGATGCGGGCCTCCTGCATGCGGGTCGGGTCGAGTCCGTGGTCGTCGATGCAGCGCTGCCAGGACCGGCGGATGATCTCGTCATGCCGCACCCGTGCCGTCGCCAGGCGGGCGTCACCGGGCCTGCTCGTGAGTCCGAGCACGGTGTCGATGTGCTGGCGCTGTTGATGATCCACCGGGGGTCTCCTGCTCGGTGGTGACGAGGCTCAAACACCCACTATAACGGCTGCATGCCCCGCCAGGGGCAACAAATGTGACGTCGGTGGGCGCTACAGGCGCGCCAGCCGCGCCAGCGCCGTGCGCAGGGTGTCGTCCTGCTTGGCGAAGCAGA
>CAYRHV010000318.1:0-3180 GCA_964424045.1 uncultured Ottowia sp.
ACATCGCCGAGCGCGGCATGATGCTGACCGGCGGCGGCGCCCTGCTGCGCGACCTGGAGCGCCTGCTGGCCGAGGAAACCGGGCTGCCGGTGCTGGTGGCCGAGGAGCCGCTGACCTGCGTGGTGCGCGGCTGCGGCCTGGCGCTCGAGCGCATGGAGCGGCTGGGCAGCATCTTCACGAATGAATAGGACTCGGTTCTGCGGCCCTGGCGCGCCTGCCCCTCAAGGGGACGCGCTCTACGCGCGTCCGCGCATGGCCTGCTCCGCGGCCCTCTGAACGATGGCGGGACTGGCCCCGATCCGGGTCTTGAACGAATCCGGATCCCATCGGCCCGCCTGCCCTCGCGAATCGCTCCGATTGTTCTAGCATTGGCCATCTCTCCCCGGATTTCAGCCTGAAGCGTCATGCCGCTGGACACGCTGGATCGCTCGCCGCCACCGTTCTTCAAGCAGGGGCCGTCCTCGCTGTCGCGCCTGCTGCTGCTGGCGGCGCTGGCGCTGTTCCTGATGGTGGCGGATGCGCGCTTCCACCTGGTGCAGCCGCTGCGTGCGACGATTGCCACGGTGCTGTACCCGGCCCAGTGGCTGGCGCTGCAGCCGGTGCAGTGGGCGCGCGAGTTCGGCGGCTACCTGACCGACCTGAAGACCGCGCGCAAGACCGAGGAAGCGGCGCGGCAGAAGCTGGTCGAGCAGTCGCTGCGCGCCGGCCAGGTGGAACTGCTGCTGCAGGAGAATGCGCGCCTGCGCGAACTGCTGCAGCTGCGCGCGCGCATCGAAGCGTCGGCGCAGGCGGCCGAGGTGCTGTACGACGCCACCGACCCCTACAGCCGGCGCGTGGTGATCGACAAGGGCCAGCTGCAGGGCATCGCGCTGGGCTCCCCGGTGCTGGACGAATCGGGCGTGCTGGGACAGATCACGCGCGTCTATCCGTTCGTGAGCGAGATCACCCTGCTGATCGACCGCGATCAGGTGATCCCGGTGGTCAACACCCGCACCGGCGTGCGCAGTGTCGCCCACGGCGACCCGACCGAAGGCAGCGGCGGGCTCGAGATGCGCTACATGTCGGCACCCGAGGACGTCGAGCCGGGCGACCTGCTGGCCACCAGCGGCATCGACGGCGTTTATCCGCCCGGGCTGCCGGTGGCGCGCGTCGCCGGCGTCGACCGCCGGGACGACACCAGCTTCATGCGCGTGCGGGCCGAACCGCTGGCCCAACTGCAGGGTGTGCGCCACGTGATGGTGCTGGCGCCCGTGGCCGCGGCGGAAGGCATGGCGCCGGAGGCGGGCGGTGCCGAACCGGCCGCGCCGGCCGGCGTGCAAGCGCGAGGAGCCCGGCCATGATCATGCCGCGCGGCCAGCAACTGTTGCTGCCGGCGAGCCCCGGCTTCATCTGGGGCAGCCTGCTGGCCGCGCTGATGCTGGACCTGCTGCCGCTCGGACGCCTGCCCTGGCTGCCCGACTGGCTGGCCGTGGTGCTGGTGTTCTGGAGCATCCACCAACCGCGCCGCGTCGGCCTGGTGACGGCCTTCGTGTTCGGCCTGATGCTCGACGTGCACCAGGCCTCGCGCCTGGGCCAGCACGCGCTGGCCTACACGGTGCTGATCTACTTCGCCATCATGCTGCACCGGCGCATCCTGTGGTTCTCCATGCTCGGCCAGGCGGTGCAGCTGCTGCCGCTGTTTGCCGCCGCGCATGCGATCACGATCGTGCTGCGCCTGATCGGCGGCGCCGCGTCCCCCGGCTGGCAGGTGCTGCTGGCGCCAGTGCTCGAGGCCGTGCTCTGGCTGCCGGTCAGCGTGATGCTGCTGGCACCGCAGCGGCGCGCCCCCGACCCGGACGCCAACCGCCCCCTGTGAGATGCGACATTTTTCCCACACGGCCATCGTCCATGCAGCCCTGACGCTCGACTTTTGATAGCGTAAGACTTATTGTAAAAACCTGGAAACCGCAGCTGACCGCTCGTGAATGTCTCGAAGCCTGCATGAGCACTAACTTTTTCGCCTTCGCCTGCGCCCATCTGTCGGGTGAGCGCGCTATGCACCCGCCAGCACCGCGCTGGCCGCACCATGCGGCGTTGCTCGTCCTGGCGCACAACAGTGCGCGGCGTCCTCCCGCCTTGCCTGGCACGCCCATCCCAGCACTGACGGGCGCATCCAACTGCGGTTTCCAGGTTGAACAATGACCGAACTGCGCAACGTCGAAGCCGAGCTGACGCGCTTTCGCCTGCGACTGGTGGCGGTGGCGCTGCTGGTCCTGCTGGCCTTCGGCCTGGTCGGCTGGCGCCTCTACACGCTGCAGGTGCTGCGCCACGACGAGCTGGCACGCCAGGCCGAGACGAATCGCACCGCCTTCGTGCCGCTGCCGCCCAATCGCGGCGAGATCGTCGACCGCAACGGCATCGTGCTGGCGACCAACTACAAGTCCTACACGCTGGAGATCACGCCCTCGCGCCTGGGCCGGCCGCTGGAGCAGGCCATCGACGCCATCGCCGAGGTGGTCGAGATCAGCGCCGCCGACCGTCGGCGCTTCCGGCGCCTGCGCCTGGACTCGCGCAGCTTCGACTCGCTGCCGATCCGCATGCACCTGACGGACCAGGAGGTGGCGCGCTTTGCGGTGCAGAACTACCGCTTCCCGGGCGTCGAGATCAAGGCGCGGCTGTTCCGCTCCTACCCCCTGGGCGAGACCGGCGCGCACCTGGTCGGCTACATCGGCCGCATCAACCAGAAGGAAAAGGAGCGCATCGAGGACTCCGAAGACGCCGCCAACTATCGCGGCACCGACTACATCGGCAAGCTCGGCATCGAGGCCAGCTACGAGCCGCTGCTGCACGGCACCACCGGCGTGCAGCAGCTGGAGACCTCGGCCGGCGGCCATGCCGTGCGGCGCCTGGCCAGCCAGCCGGCCACGCCGGGCGACTCGATCCAGCTCACCATCGACATCCGGCTGCAGAAGCTGATCGAGGACATGTATGGCGAGCGCCGCGGTGCCCTGGTCGCGATCGACCCGCGCAGCGGTGAAGTGCTGGCGCTGGTGAGCAAGCCCAGCTTCGATCCCAACCTGTTCGTGCAGGGGATCGACCAGGAAACCTGGGACGAGCTCAACAACTCGATCGACCGGCCCTTGCTGAACCGCGCGCTGCGCGGCACCTACCCGCCCGGCTCCACCTACAAGCCCTTCATGG
>CAYRHV010000319.1:0-3179 GCA_964424045.1 uncultured Ottowia sp.
CGACGCGCAGGGACGCGCCTTTGCCGTGCTCGACAAGCCGGCGGCGCGGCTCTGGGTATTCGACCGCCAGGGCCGGCTGCTGGCCGGAACGCCGGTGCTGCTCGGGCAGGCGCCGGGCGACGTCGCGCCCGCCGACATCGGCCGGCGGCCGCTGTCGCGCGTGCAGCCGCACGAGAAGATCACCAGCGCCGGCCGCTACCTGACCGAGGCCGGCCGCAACACGCACGGCGAGGACATCGTCTGGCTCGACTACGACGCCGCCCTGTCGATGCACCGCGTGCGCGACATTCCGGGCGAGCAGCGGCCCGAGCGCCTGCGCACGCCCGACGTCGCCGACAATCGCATCTCCTTCGGCTGCATCAACGTGCCCGTGCGCTTCTACGAGGACACCGTGGCGCCGCTGTTCCGGCGCCGCGCCGGCGTTGTCTACGTGCTGCCGGAGACGCAGCCGGTGGAACGCGTGTTCCCCTTCGTCCGCGACCGGCGTGCCGCCGGCACCTGAATCTCACGGTCGCGATCCGTCCAGCCTGCCCTCCCACACACCCCATGACCCCTGCCGCCCGCTCCGACAAGGCCCGCGAGATCAGCCCCGGCCTGGTGGTGCGCGGCATCACGCCGCCGCTGCGCCTGTCGGACTACAAGCTGATCGCCTTCGACATGGACTCGACGCTGATCAACATCGAGTGCGTGGACGAGATCGCCGACGCCGCGGGCCGCAAGGCCGAGGTCGCCGCCATCACCGAGGCGGCCATGACCGGCCAGATCCCCGACTACAAGGAAAGCCTGCGCCGCCGCGTGGCCATGCTCGAGGGCGTGTCCGAGGAGCACCTGGCGCAGGTCTACCGCGCGCGCCTGCGCCTGAACCCCGGCGCCGCCGAGCTGGTGCTGGCTTGCAAGGCCGCGGGCCTGAAGGTGCTGCTGGTCTCGGGCGGCTTCACCTACTTCGCCGACCGCCTGCGCGATCGGCTGGCGCTGGACTTCGCGCGCAGCAACCGGCTCGAGATCCGGGACGGGCGCCTCACCGGCCGCATCCTGCCGCAAAGCTGGGGCGACATCTGCGACGGCGCCATGAAGCGCGAAACGGTGCTGTCCACCTGCAGCCTGATCGGCTGCGAGCCGAGCCAGGCGATTGCCATGGGCGACGGCGCCAACGACCTGGAGATGATGCGCGCCGTCGGCCTGTCGGTGGCCTACCGCGCCAAGCCGCACCTGCGTGCCCACGCCAGGGTGGCGATCGACCTGGGCGGCCTGGACCGGCTGCTGGAGATCTTCGAGCCGACCCGCTGAGCGCCGGCAACCGGCCCGCCGACCGATCCGCATGAGCGACGCCAAGCACTACCGCATTCGCGCCACCGCGCTGCTGGCGGCGGCCTTCCTGATCGTCCACTACATCCTGCGCTTTGGTGTCTCGCAGGCACTGCCGGACCAGGCCTCGCGCTGGCACCAGTACCTGCCGCTGCTGGAACGACTCAGCCTGTCGCTGTTCACGATCGCGGTCATCGTCCTGATCGGCCGGCTGGTCGAGCGCCTGATCGACCGCTCGGGCAACGCCATGGGCGTGCGCTACAACCTGGTGCGGCTGACGCACCTGGTGACCTACGCCCTGGTGGCCATCGTCGCCGTCTCCTTCCTGTTCCAGAACCTGTATGCGGCGGCGGTCAGCTTCGGCCTGATCTCGCTCGTGCTGGGCTTTGCCCTGCAGGCACCGATCACCTCCTTCATTGCCTGGATCTACATCGTGTTCCGCCGCCCCTATCAGGTCGGCGACCGCATCCAGCTGGGCGCGCTGCGCGGCGACGTGCTGGAGATCGGCTACCTCGACACCATGATCCGCGAGTGCAGCGGCGACTACCTCGGCAACGACCGCGCCAGCGGCCGCATCATCCACTTTCCGAACAGCACCATCCTGCGCTCCGAGGTCATCAACTACTCGGGCCCGTCGAAACCCTTCATCTGGAACGAGACCGCGATCCAGATCGCCTACACCAGCGACCTGCGCTTCGTCGAGTCCTGCCTGGCCGAGGCCGCCGACGCCGACTTCGACGCGCTGTACCCGGGCTCGACCCACCATGACACCGCCGCCGCGGTCTACTTCCGGGTCAACGCCTACGCCTGGCTGGAGGCGGTGGTGACCTACCCGGTCGAGCCCGCGGACACCACCGGCCGGCGCAACCGCATCCTGCGCCGCGCCCTGCCGGCGCTCAACGCGCAGCCCGAGCGCGTGCAGTTCCCGCAGGGCGCGCAGCGCTGACCCGCCAAAGCCTGCACTGGCAGCAATTGCATTGCGGCGCGCCGCCCGCCGCCGCGCGCAGGCGGTGCTATCACCGGGCTGTCGGTGCCACGCGCACCATGATCACTCGGCCCAGCGCCGACGGAGAACCGACATGAAATACCCGCTTGCAACCCTGGCCGCCGCCCTGCTGGCCGCCGGCAGCCTGGCCGGCTGCGCATCGACCGGCGCCGGCACGACCGAAAGCTACGTTGCCCGGCTGCAACCCATGAACACCGCTGTCACACAAACCGCCGCCTCCGGCACGGCACGCTTCACGGTCGACGGCGACCGCCTGACGATCGACATCCAGGCCCAGGGCACGCCGGCGAACACGGTGCACTGGCAGCACTTCCACGGCCTCACCGGTCCCGGCCAGGCGAGCTGCGCCACTGCGGCGGCGGACACCAACGGCGACGGCATCGTCGACCTGATCGAAACCGGGCCGGCGTCGGGCACCACCATGGTGCCCTTCACGCAGGATCCGGCCGGCATGGACGTGGCGCACGGCCAGTATCCGAGCGCCGGCGCCGACGGCCGCTACCACTACCGCCAGGTGGTGTCGCTCAAGGCCTTGAGCACGGCCTTTGCCAAGGCCTTCCCCGGCCAGGCGCTGGACCTCGATCGGCGCGTGGTGCTGATCCACGGCGTGCCCGCCAGCACCGTGCTGCCGGCCAGCGTGCAGTCGCTCGGCCCGATCCCCGCCACCACGACGCTGCCCATCGCCTGCGGTCAGATCGTGCGCGCGACCCGATGACAAATGACGGATGACCTCGCTGCGCTTCGATGACGCGCCTGCCGAACGGGTGCGTGACCGGCGACGGTGATGCGGGATCGTCATTCGTCATCCATCATCCTAGAAACCGCAGTTGGATGCGCCCGTCAGTGCCGTGATGGGCGTGCCAGGCAA
>CAYRHV010000320.1:0-3160 GCA_964424045.1 uncultured Ottowia sp.
AACTTGAGCTTCTCCAGCGTCGGCGGATCGTCCGAGAAGCGCTTGAAGCGGCGCAGTTCGCAGAATGCCTTGTCGATCTCGACGCGCTCGTCGATGGCGACCTGGTTGCCGCCGATCTCCACCGTGCGGATGCCGAACTCGGGCTTCACGTAGTCCTTGCCCAGGCGGTGAAACAGCGCGAACGAAGCGGCCACGCGCTGCGACATCGGTAACTGGCCGAACGGCACGTGCGGATTGCTGTAGAGCTTGGCGGACGCTTCCGCCATCTCGGCAAACGGCTCAATGAGGGCGCGTTGGGCTTCGTAGATGTGGTAGAGCATGATCGGCAATAAGGTAATAGCTGGTTGCAATATAGCGCAGCGGGGGCAGATCTGCACTGGAGCTTACGATCTAAACGACACGCCTTATTACTTTTGGCTGGCGTTTTCGTGTCGAAAGTGGCGGGTCATGGCCTTGTGCGACCGATGGATGCTCAATACCGCGCTTGATTGTCAGGATGAGGGCAGTTTCAGGCAATTCAATCGCGCTGTTGGTTCAGCGCGACGCTTGGGTCGCTGGGGTCTGATTCCCGGGGTGTCGAGGCCGGAATCGGTGGCGTGCAGGCGGGCCTGGCGGACGGGCGTGACGGAACGACACGGCGGGGTTCTGCACCTGTCTATCATGCCGGCATGACGCTCGGAATCGCGTTTTACCGCTGGCTGCTGGGTCTGGGGCAGGGGGCCGTGGGCAGCTTCGTGCGCTGGTGGCAGGTGTTGTTCATCGGCGCCCAGCTGGGCGTGCTGGCGCTCTCGCCTTCCAGCTATCGGCAGGAATCGCGCGCCGTCGTGCTGCGCCAGATCTACCACGCCGCCGGCCCCGGCCTGCCGGGCTTCACGGTGCTGATGGCGCTGTTCAACGTGGTCGTGATCCGCATCCTGGTGGTGACGGCCTTTGCCTACGGCCTGTCGTCGTTTGCCCTCGACGCCGTGGTGCGGGTGCTGGTGCTGGAGCTGATCCCGCTGGTGGCGGCGCTTTACGTGGCGGTCGAATACACGATTCCCGGCGGCTCCGAGCTCTACAAGCTGCGCCGCGCCGGCACGCTGGAGCGCCTGCGCGCGCGCGGGCTCGACCCACTCGGGCGCGAGGTGCTGCCGCGCGTGCTGGCCGGTGTGTTCGCGGTGCTGCTGCTGGCCGCGGTCAGTTGCACCGTTTCGCTGGTCCTGGCCTACGTCGCCGTGCACGGCTTCACGACCGCGGGTGTTGCCTCCTACAACCGCGCGGTGGGCCACATCTTCAACCCGGTGGTGACGTTGATCTTCGGCTTCAAGACCGTGCTGTTCGCCATCGCCGTGGCCCTGCTGCCGGTGGCCAACGCTTTGCGCGACCTGCCGCAGCGCCTGTCGCGCACCAGCGTCGAGCTGCAGGGCCTGATGCAGATGTTCCTGCTCATGCTGGTGATCGAGATCGCCTCGCTCATGGGCAACTACTATTGAGTGATCCGAACGTCATGCCGGAATCCGAGCCCCCACCCCCCGCCGCCGAGCCGCTCGCGTCCCCGGGCCGCACGCAACGCGGCCTGGAGTTGCGCGCCGCCCTGCTGCTGCTGCTGATGGCGCTGCTGATCGTGGGCGCCGGGCTCTACCTGATGTGGGCGCGCGGCGCCTTCGAGGCGACGCAGCCGCTCTACCTGACGACCGACGACTCCGACGGCGTGCTGGTGGGCATGGACATGAGTTTCTCGGGCTTCCCGATCGGTCGCGTGCACAGCATCGAGCTGGCCCAGGGCGGGACAGTGCGGATCCGGGTCGACGTCCCGGTGAAGGACGCGCACTGGCTGCGGCAGTCCAGCGTCTATACGCTGGAGAAGGGCCTGGTCGGCGCCGCGCGCCTGCGCGCCTTCACCGGCGTGCCCGACGACGACCCGCTGCCGGCGGGTGCCGAGCGCCCGGTGCTGCGGGGCGACATCACGGCCGAGCTGCCGGGCATGGTGTCGGACGCGCGCGACGTGCTGCAGAACCTGAACGCCCTGACCGGTGCCGACTCGCCGCTGGCCGGGGCGCTGCGCGACTTCCACACCCTGACCAACCGTTTTGCTGCGGCCGAGGGCGGCCTGCTGGCGACCGTGACGGGCGATCCGGCCGATGCCGCGCGCGTCGGCGAGCTGCTGCAGCGTGCGAACCGGCTGCTGGCCGCGCTGGAGGGCACCCTGGGCCGGGCCGACCGCCAGCTGCTGGGCTCGCACGGGCTGGTGTCGGACACGCAGGCTTCGGTGCAGCAACTGGGTGCCCTGCTGGGCGACTTGCGCCAGAGCGTGACCCAGGTCGATGCGCTGCTGCGCGACGTGCAGGCGATTGCCGGCAACGCGCGTTCGGCGAGCGAGGACCTGGGCGATCTGCGCGCCGACGTCGAGAGCAGCCTGCGCCAGGTTGACGCCTTGCTCACCGAACTGAACCGCAAGTGGCCGTTCGCGCCGGCGCAGCGGGAGCTGGGCCTGCCATGAGGCGCGCGTGTCTGCTTCTTCTGGCCGGGATCGTGGCGGCCCTGCTCGCAGCCTGCGCGGGCGGTGAACGCGTGCCGGACTGGCGCGTGCGTGCCGTCGGCCACGTGGAGCGCGCGACCGCGGCCTGGCTGGAGGGCGAGACGCGCGTGGCCGAGCGTGAATTCGCGCTGGCGCGCACCCAGGCGGCGCGCACGGGGCGCCCGGAACTGGTGGCGCGGGTCGAGTTGAACCGCTGCGCGCTGCAGGTGGCCAGCCTGGACTTTCAGCCCTGCAGCGGCTTTGAGGCCTTGCGCGGCGACGCCGACGCGGCCGAGCAGGCCTATGCCGACTATCTCTACGGCAGCGTCGATGCGGCGGCGCGCGGCCTGCTGCCGCCCCAGCACCAGGCCATCGCCGCCGGCGGCAGCGGGCTGGCCGCGATCAGCGACCCGCTGGCGCGCCTGGTGGCCGCCGGCGTGCTGCTGCGCGGCGAGCGGGCGAACCAGTCCGCGGTCGCCCTGGCCGCCGACACCGCCTCGGCCCAGGGCTGGCGGCGCCCGCTGCTGGCCTGGCTCGGCGTGCAGGCGCGCCTGGCCGAACTGCGTGGCGATGCCGCCGAAGCGGCGCGGCTGCAGCGCCGCATGGACCTGGTGCAGCGCTGACGGGAGGTTCGGCGCGATGCGCGGTTCAGCGTTGGGCGTT
>CAYRHV010000321.1:0-3159 GCA_964424045.1 uncultured Ottowia sp.
GGCAACAGCCGCAGCAGTTGCCCATTCGCACTGTCGGTCACGACGTAGAGCAGGCCGTCCGGGCCCTGGCGGACGTCGCGGATGCGCTGGCCCACGTCCTGCAGCAGTTGGTGTTCGGCAACCACCCGGCCATCCCGCAGTTCGAGCCGGACCAGATACTGGAACTTCAGCGAGCCGACGAACAGGTTGCCCTGCCAGGCCGACCCGTAGCGGTCGCTGGTCAGGAAAGCCATGCCCGAGGGTGCGATCGACGGCGTCCAGTGATGCAGGGGCGCGGCCAGCCCGGGCCGGCTGCTGACCCCCGCGCCGACCGGGGTGCCGTCGTAGTTGACGCCGAAGCTCACCACCGGCCAGCCGTGGTTGGCGCCCGGCTGGGGCCGGTTGATCTCGTCACCGCCCATCGGCCCGTGCTCGGTCATCCAGAACGCGCCATCCGGCGCCAGGGTCGCGCCCTGGCCGTTGCGGTGGCCCAGGCTCCAGATCTCGGGCAGGGCATCCGTGCGGCCGACAAAGGGGTTATCCGCCGGCACCTGCCCGTCCTTGCCCACGCGCACGATCTTGCCCAGGTGGTTGTCCAGCTTCTGTGCCTCGTCGCGGCGCGAGAAGCGCTCGCCCAGCGTCAGCCACAAGGTGCCGTCCGGCTTGCCGTCCACCTGGCGTTCGACGATGCGGCAACCGAAATGCAGACGACTGGACACCCGAGGGCGCTGGCTGAAGATCACCCGAACGTCCTCCAGCCGTTCCAGGCCCTCGTCCAGCCGCGCCCGGGCCAGCGCCGTGCCGTTGCTGCCACCCGGCCCGGGTTCGGAAAAGCAGAAATAAAGGGTGCGGTTGCGTTCGAAGTCACCGTCCGTGACGACGTCGAGCAGCCCGCCCTGACCGCCGGCGGCAATGGGCGGCAGGCCCGACAGCGGCGCGCGCAGGCGGCCGTCGGCCCCGACCACGCGCAGGCGGCCAGGTCGCTCGCTCACCAGAAAGCGCCCGTCCGGCAGGAAGGCGACGGCCCAGGGGTGCTCCAGCCCGCCCACCACCCGCTCGGCGCGGGGCGCCGCCTGCGCGGCCCCAGCCATGCAGAGTGCGGTGAGCGCGAGCACCATGCGCGACCGCTTTCGCGCATGGCGGATCCAGGTCCATTGCATGATCAATCTCCCCTTTTTTCGCGTCATTTGGAGCCAGCGCTCGCCAAAAAGATCACAGCCATTGTCTCCACGCAATCCCTACACTACAATCCGTCCCCAAAACAAGGTACCTGCAACGGAAAAACAACAGATGGGCATCGTTTTCGAGCGTTGTCCGGGGTTTGCCGGCGATCCGGCCAGAAACCCGAAACACACGCCCGACGGCCCATGCACAAGACGACTCTCGCCGCCCTGATCCTGTTCTTCAGTGCCAGTTGCCAGCTGGCCCGCGCCAACCCGCCGTCCGAACCCGCGGCGCCGATGCATGAGCGGGCGATGACACAGCTGGGGCAGACCTTTCACGAAGCCACCGACCACGCGACCGAACTGGTGCGCAGCGCCCTGCAGTCGCTTGGCGTGCCGTATCGTCTTGGCGGCACCTCGGCGCAGACGGGCTTCGACTGCAGCGGCTTCGTGCGTGCCACCTTCGAGCAGGCGCTCGGCCTGGTGCTGCCTCGTCGGGCCGCGGAACAGGCCGCAGCGACGCACCGGATCGCCCGGGACGAGCTGATGCCCGGCGACCTGGTGTTCTTCAACACCCTGCGGCGCGCCTACAGCCATGTCGGCATCTACCTGGGCGACGGCCAGTTCATCCACGCGCCGCGCACCGGCGCCCGAGTGCGCATCGAAAGCATGAACACGCGCTACTGGCGTGCGCGCTTCAACGGCGCGCGCCGAGCCATGCCCGCAGACACACCCGCCGTCGCCGCAGGCACGCCAAGCGCCGGCGCCACCCTGATTCCGGCCGGCGAACAGCCCGTGGCGTCTCCCGCGTTCACCGCGTCCCTGGATCTCTGAGGCCGGCGCGCGGGGCCTCCTCGCGCGCGCACGCCTGAACCGGTTTTACCTCCTCCAAAGGTAACAGGACCCGCAAGGGTCCTCTTTTTTTGCGCGGCCGCGGGGGCCCGCTGATGACAGGGCGAAACACGACACTGGAGCGAGGAGGCACCGCCTCGCGCGGCGAGTGCAGCCACTGCGGTGGCCCGCTTCAGTAATCAGGCTGCCAGTCGACCCGGATCCGGCCGGCGTCCCGATCGACGGCGTCGACATAGGCGGCAACGAAGGGAATCATGCGCTCGACCACCTTGCCGGCCTCCTCCCGCCGCAGCACCAGGGTCTGCTGCGGACCCACATCGAGCAGCGCGCTCACCTCACCCAGCGAAACGCCCTCGCGGTTCACCACCTCCAGGCCGATCAGGTCGACCCAGTAGTACTCGTCCTCGGGCAGGGGCGGGAAATCGGCGCGCGCGACGAAGATGCGCGCGCCCTTGAGGCCTTCGGCCAGGCTGCGATCATCGACGCCGTCCAGTTGCGCCAGCAGACCGTTGCCGTGTTCGCGCACCCGAGTGACGGTCACGGCCTGGCAGCCGGAGAAGGCGGCCCCGGGGCTCGGCTCGGGCGCCTGCAGGTACCAGACGGAGGCAGAAAAAAGCGCCTCGGGCGAGGCGCTGTGGGGTTGGACGCTGATCCAGCCGCGGATGCCCCAGGCACCCCGGACGCGGCCAAGCTCGACCGCATCGACGGGCAACCGGGCGGGCGCGCGGTCGTCCATCGCGCGGCGGTACTCAGGCCGCGGCGGCCGGCGCGGCCTTGGCCGCCTGACGCACCAGGCGCTCGACCGTGGGCGAGGGCTTGGCGCCGACGCTGCGCCAGTAGCTCAGGCGATCCTGGGCAATGCGCAGGCCTTCCTGGCCTTCGCCGGCACCCGGGTTGTAGAAGCCGATGCGCTCGATGAAGCGGCCATCGCGGCGCACGCGCTTGTCGGCGACGACGATGCTGTAGAACGGGCGGGCCTTGGCCCCGCCGCGGGAAAGACGAATCACGACCATGTTGGTTTGAATCCTGTGGGTGGTTGCACCGGGCCATGTCTTGCTGTCGGATCGCTTCCGATCACGCCGGCAGGCACACCCCGGTTTCATTCGATGCTGAGACACGCGACATGGCCACCCGGCCAGCGACACATCGAAAAGCCTATGATTAT
>CAYRHV010000322.1:0-3155 GCA_964424045.1 uncultured Ottowia sp.
GCCAACGCCATGCTGGCGACCAAGATCAGCTTCATCAACGAGATCGCCGGGCTGGCCGAGCGCCTGGGTGCCGACATCGAGGCCGTGCGCCGCGGCATCGGCAGCGACCCGCGCATTGGCTACCACTTCATCTATCCCGGCGTGGGCTATGGCGGCAGCTGCTTTCCGAAGGACGTGAAGGCGCTGATCCGCACCGCGCAGTCGGTGGACTTCAGCCCCGAGCTGCTGCTGGCGGTGGAGCGCCGCAACGAGGCGCAGCGCCGCGTGCTGGCCGAGCGCATCGTGGCGCATTACGGCGGCAGCCTGCAGGGCCGCACCATCGCGGTCTGGGGGCTGGCCTTCAAGCCCGAGACCGACGACATGCGCGAGGCCCCCAGCCGCGCCCTGCTGGCCGGACTCTGGGCCGCCGGCGCAACGGTGCGCGCGCACGATCCGGTGGCGATGGACGAGGCGCGACGCCTGTTCGGCGAGCGGGCCGACCTGGTGCTGTGCGACACACCGGCGCAGGCGCTGGAGGGCGCCGACGCGCTGGCCATCGTGACCGAATGGAAGGCCTTTCGCGTGCCCGACTTCGCGCAGCTGGCATGCGTGCTCCGGGACCGCATGGTGTTCGACGGACGCAACCTCTACGACCCGGACGTGCTGGCGCGCCACGGCCTGGGCTACGTGTCGATCGGGCGTCAACCGGTGGAGGCAACGTGATGACGAGACGATTTCCCGCTGGATCCCGGCCGCCCGGACGGCTGCGGCGCCGGCGCCTGCTGCAGGCCCTGCTGGCGACGAGCGTGCCGGGGCTGCTGACTGCGTGCGGCGGCCTGCCGCCGGGGCTGGGCGACCAGGTGCTGTCGGAGCAGCGCCTGGCGCAACTGCTGGCGCAGGGCTTTCCCTACGTGCGCGCCTTCGGCGGCCTGGTCGAGCTGACGATGCTGAACCCGCGCCTGCGCCTGCTGCCGCAGGAAAACCGCTTCGGCACCGCGCTGGACCTGGGCGTGGCCGAGCGCGTCACCGGGCGGCGCTTCAGCGGCGGCATGGACATGGACTACGGGCTGCGCTTCGATGCCGGCGAGGGCGCGATCCGCCTGGCCGACGTGCGCGTCAACCGGCTCGACATCGACCAGCTGCCGGCGTCCTCGCGCCCGCTGGTGGCGCAATATGCGCCGCGTCTGGCCGAGCTGCTGCTGGCGGACTTCGTGCTTTACCGCATCCCCGAGCAGCGCCTGGCACTGGCGCGCCAGCTCGGCGTCGGCGTCAGCGCGCTGCGCGTCCTGCCCGATGGCCTGCGCATCGAGATGGCGCCGCAGGGCCGCGCCCGGGCACCGGCCTGACGGGGGGCGCCGGAACTCCGCGTAACATCCGGGTCTGGCCGCCCGCCTCGCGCAGTCCTGCGGCGGTGCCCGTCCGCCACGAGCAGGACGCGCCAGCCGTGACCGATCGACAGAAAACCAGTACCAGGAGCTTTCGCCATGAGCACGACGCCCCCGACCATCATCTACACCCTGACCGACGAGGCCCCGGCGCTCGCCACCGCCTCGCTGTTGCCGATCGTGCGCGCCTTTGCCCAGGCGGCGGGCATCGAGGTGCAGACCAGCGACATCTCGCTGGCCGCGCGCATCCTGGCGCAGTTTCCCGATCGCCTGGACGAGCAGCAGCGCGTGCCCGACACCCTGGCCGAGCTGGGCCAGCTGACGCTGCGGCCCGAGGCCAACATCATCAAGCTGCCCAACATCAGCGCCACCGTGGCCCAGCTCAAGGCGGCGATCAAGGAGCTGCAGGACAAGGGCTACAAGATCCCCGACTTCCCGGAAAGCCCGAAGGACGACCAGGAGCGCGAGATCCGCGCGCGCTATGACCGGTGCACCGGCAGCGCCGTCAACCCGGTGCTGCGCCAGGGCAACTCGGACCGCCGCGCACCGCGCGCGGTAAAGGAATACGCGCGCAAGCATCCGCACAAGATGGCCCCCTGGAGCGCCGCCTCGCGCACCCACGTTTCGCACATGAAGCGCGGCGACTTCTACAACGACGAGCTGTCGATGACGCTGGACCACGCGCGCGAGGTGCGCATGGAGCTGGTCACCCGCAGCGGCAAGACCCTGGTGCTCAAGCCCAAGGTGCAGCTGCAGGAGCGTGACGTCATCGACTCGATGTTCTTCAGCAAGAAGGCGCTGATCGAGTTCTACCAGGAACAGATCGACGACGCGCGCGAGACCGGCGTGCTGTTCTCGCTGCACGTCAAGGCCACGATGCTGAAAGTCTCGCACCCGATCGTGTTCGGCCACTGCGTGCGCGTGTTCTACAAGGACGCCTTCGCCAAGCACCAGAAGCTGTTCGACGAACTCGGCGTGAACGTCAACAACGGCATGGTCGATCTCTACAACAAGATCGCCACCCTGCCGCGCAGCGTGCAGGAGGAGATCCGCGCCGACCTGCATGCCTGCCACGCCAACGGCCCCGAGCTGGCGATGGTCGACTCGGACAAGGGCATCACCAACTTCCAGTCGCCCAACGACGTCATCGTCGATGCCTCGATGCCGGCCATGATCCGCAACGGCGGCAAGATGTACGGCGCCGACGGCCGGCTGAAGGAGGTCAAGGCAGTGATGCCGGAGTCCACCTTCGCCCGCATCTACCAGGAGATGATCAACTTCTGCAAGTGGCACGGCGCCTTCGATCCGGCCACCATGGGCACGGTGCCCAACGTCGGCCTGATGGCGCAGGGTGCCGAGGAATACGGCTCCAACGACAAGACCTTCGAGATCCCCGAGGACGGCACCGTCAACATCACCGACAACGCCAGCGGCGAGGTGCTGCTGACGCAGGAAGTGGAGCAGGGCGACATCTGGCGCATGTGCCGCACCACCGACGCGGCGATCCGCGACTGGGTCAAGCTGGCCGTCACGCGCGCGCGCCAGTCGGGCATGCCGGCGATCTTCTGGCTCGATCCGTACCGCCCGCACGAGAACCAGCTCATCACCAAGGTCAAGATGTACCTGCACGAGCACGACACCAAGGGCCTCGACATCCAGATCATGAGCCAGGTGCGCGCCATGCGCTACACGCTCGAGCGCGTGGTCCGCGGCCTCGACACCATCAGCGCCACCGGCAACATCCTGCGCGACTACCTGACCGACCTGTTCCCGATCATGGAGCTGGGCACC
>CAYRHV010000323.1:0-3151 GCA_964424045.1 uncultured Ottowia sp.
GTGGCGGGCTTCGTCAAGATCGCCGACGCCATGCTGGGGCAGGGTGTGTACTGACCACCCCCGAGGCGCTGGCGCGCCTTCCCCCTCGAGGGGGCGCAGCCTGTGGCCAGGGAGACCCTGGCCGCGGCTGCCACTGGCATGGCCTGCTCCGCGGCCTTCGGACCTCTGGGGCGTTGTACGTTGCGGACCACGCGACGGGAAAGTGGACCCCTTGTGACGCCACTCGCTGCACGATGTTGCGCCTTCTCCTTGTGGGGCGCAGCCGGAGGCCTCGGAGCGCCTGGCTGCGACCACCACTGGGATGGCCTGCTCCGCGGCCTCTGGATTCCTCGGGCTTCGTGCGGTGCGCGTGAATGCCCGACAATCCGGGCATGGACTGGCTCGATCAAGTCAAGTGGGACGCCGACGGCCTGGTACCGGCGATCGCGCAGGAGGCCGGCTCGGGCGACGTGCTGATGCTGGCCTGGATGAACCGCGAGGCCCTGGCCAAGACCGCGGCGCTCGGCCGGGCCGTGTATTTCAGTCGCTCGCGCGGCCGGCTGTGGTTCAAGGGCGAGGAGTCGGGCCACGTGCAGACGGTGCACGAGATCCGCATCGACTGCGACCGCGACGTGGTGCTGCTCAAGGTCACGCAGTTGGGGCATGATCCCGGCATCGCCTGCCACACCGGGCGCCACAGCTGCTTCTTCAGCGTGCTGCAGGACGGCGCCTGGCAGGCGCTGGACCCGGTCCTGAAGGACCCGCGCGAAATCTACGAGTAGACGGACATGCATGCAACCGATGCCCTGGCGCGCCTGGCGGCGGTGATCGAGAGCCGCAAGCCGGCGCGCGGCGGTGACCCGGCGACCAGCTACGTCGCCCGTCTGCTGGCGCGCGGCCCCGACGCCTTCCTGAAGAAGATCGGCGAGGAGGCGACCGAGGTCGTGATGGCGGCCAAGGACGTCGATCACGGCGGCGAGCGCGCGCGCCTGGTGGGCGAGGTGGCCGACCTCTGGTTCCACAGCATGGTGGCGCTGGCCCATTACGGGCTGGCGCCCGCCGACGTGATCGCCGAGCTCGAGCGGCGCGAGGGCACCAGCGGCATCGAGGAGAAGGCCCTGCGCAAGGCCCAGGCACGCGAGCAGGCAGGAGGCCAGGGATGAGCGAGCACGACATCATCGACGTCGAGCCGATCGGCGAGCGGCGCGACGATTCGCTGCGCACCTGGGGCTGGGTGAGCTACATCCTGCACCTGATCGTCGCCGTGGCGGCGGTGGTGCCAGGAGCGCAGGTCAGCATCGCGCTGCTCGTCATCGCGCTCGTAATGGACCTGGTCAAGCGCGACGATGCCAGGGGCAACTGGCAGGCCAGCCACTTTCGCTGGCGCATCCGTACGGTGCTGTGGGCGGGCGTGCTGTACGTGGTGACGTTCCCGCTGTTCCTCTTCTTCTACCTGCCCGGCGCGCTGGCCTGGCTGCTGATCTCGATCTGGTTCCTCTACCGGATCGTCAAGGGCATGGTGCGCATGAACGCCGGGCGCGCCGTCGACGCCTGAGGCGAGGGGGCGGTGCGATGGCAGAACCCCGGGCACGACCCAGGCCGGCCCGGATCGCACCGGGCAGCCGGCCGCTGAACCTGGCCCTGCAGGGCGGTGGCGCGCATGGCGCCTTCACCTGGGGTGTGCTCGACGCCCTGCTGGAGGACGGGCGCTTCCACTTCGACGGCCTGTGCGGCACCAGCTCGGGCGCCATGAACGCGGTGGCGCTGGCCGAGGGCCTGGTGGCGGCGCTGGATGCCGGCGCCGACGCGGGCGAGGCGCGCGAGGCCGCGCGACAGTCGCTGCGCCGCTTCTGGACCGAGATCGGGACCATGGGCAGCTTCGTTGCCGGCGTGCCCCTGGCCGGCGCCAACCCGTGGCTGGACGTGCTGGGCCAGTGGATCTCGCCCTACCAGGCGAACCCGTTCGACTTCAACCCGCTGCAGCGGCTGCTGGAGCGCCAGATCGACTTCGAGCGGCTGCGTCGTCAGCAGCGGCTGCGCCTGTTTGTCAACGCCACCCATGTGCGCACCGGCCAGGCCGAGGTCTTCAGCGGCGAGCGCATCTCGGCCGATGCCGTGATGGCCTCGGCCTGCCTGCCCGCCAGCTTCAAGGCGGTGGAGATCGAGGGCGAGCACTACTGGGACGGCGGCTACTGCGGCAACCCGCCGCTGCATCCGCTGATCTACCGCACCGAGACGCGCGACGTGCTGCTGGTGCAGATTGCCCCCAGCGAGGTCGAGGCCCTGCCGCGTGACGCGGCCGGCATTTCCGAGCGCGTGGCCGAGATCACCTTCAACGCCGGCCTGCTGGCCGAACTGCGTGTGATCCGCTTCGTGCACCAGATGCTGGCAGAGGGCAAGTTCCCCGCCGGCCTGCACAAGGACGTGCTGCTGCACCACATCGACGGTGGCCGTGCCCTGGCCGAGTTCGGCCCGGCCAGCAAGGTGCGCTTCGATTCCCGCTTCATCAAGCGCCTGTTCGAGCTCGGCCGCGACGCCGGCGGGCGCTGGCTCGAGGGCGATGCCGGGCAGGTGGGGCTGCGTTCCAGCGTCGACCTCTCGCCCGGTGCCGACCAGCGCTATGCACCGCAGCCGCCGCTGCGCAGCCGCCGCACCTGAGCGGTGCCTGCTCCCGACCGCTCGAGCCTGGCATCATCCAGTCCTGCTCTTTCTCATCCCGATTGCCATCCATGCCCCTTCATACCGATCCCGATTGCGTCTTCTGCAAGATCGTTGCCGGCCAGCTGCCCTCGCGCAAGGTCTATGAGGACGACGAGCTGCTGGCCTTCCACGACATCAATCCCTGGGCCCCGGTGCACTTCATGATCATTCCCAAGACGCACGTCGAGTCGCTGGCCCAGACCGGTCCCGAGCATGCGGCACTGCTGGGGCGCATCATGACGCTGGCGCCCCGGCTGGCCATGGAGCAGGGCTGCGAGCCCTACCCGGAGGGCGGCTTCCGGGTCGTCGTCAATACCGGCACGAACGCCGGGCAGGAGGTTTTCCACCTCCACGTCCACGTCATCGGCGGGCCGCGCCCCTGGCTCAAGGGCTGAAGCACCGGCCGCGTCCCCGGGGGCGTTGCCTTAAAATCATTTGCATGGCGCCCATCGCCTGGGCGCAAGGAGTATCA
>CAYRHV010000324.1:0-3140 GCA_964424045.1 uncultured Ottowia sp.
CCTGGTCGTTCTTGAATTCCTCGATCGGGATGTAGGCCTCGGACTTGAGGCCGGCATTCACCACCACGAAGCTGTGCTCGACGCGCACGACTTCGGCGGGAATGACTTCACCCGGGCGCATCACGGTGCGCTGCAGGGATTCTTCGAACAGTTCGGCAAAGGATTCAGACATGAAGGGTTTCCTTGTCCGCACGTGCAGGTTCACGCTCGCACCATTGCGATCGTTTCCAAGGGCTGCTGCGGAAGGTATGGATGGCCTGGAGCCATGGGGGTCAGGGTTGGACAACCAGCCGGCTCGGTGCGCCGGGAATGCGCGATGGGAAGTCGGCTGGAGCGAAACAGGCGCCAGCCATCACGGCCGGCACCGGGTGAGGCGCTTCCGGCGCGACCGGCGCGTCAGAAGGGCTGCCTCGCTTGCCACCAGGCCAGCACCTGCGCGACCGATTGCTCGATCGACCGCTCGGAGTTGTCCAGCAGCAAGGCGTCCTGCGCGGGTTTCAGAGGCGCGGTCGCGCGCGTGCGATCGCGCGCGTCGCGCGCCTCAAGGTCCGCGCGAAGGGTCGTTATTGTAGCGTCAATTCCCTTTGCCATCAATTGCTTGTGACGGCGTTGGGCGCGCTGCTCGACGCTCGCGGTCAGGAACACCTTCAGCGGCGCCTGCGGGAAGATCACGGTGCCCATGTCGCGGCCGTCCGCCACCAGGCCGGGCAGGCGCGCGGCGCCGCGCTGCCAGTCGAGCAGGGCCGCACGCACGGGCGGAAAGCTCGACACCGTCGAGGCGTCCATGCCGGCGGCCTCGGCGCGGATCGCTTCGCTCACGTCCTCGTCGCCAAGCCAGACCTGCTCGCCCTCGAAGCGCACCGGCAGGGCGCGCGCGATGGCCGCGATCGCCTCGGCCTGGCTGGCGTCGAGCGCCAGGCCACGGCGGCGCGCCGCCAGGCCGACCAGGCGATACAGCGCGCCCGAATCCAGGTAGTGGTAGCCGAGCTCGCGCGCCACGGCGCTGGCCAGCGTGCCCTTGCCCGACGCCGTGGGCCCGTCGATGCAGATCACGGGCACGGCGGCCGCGGGCTCGGCCACGCCGAACAGCGTCTCGAAATAGTCCGGGAAGGTCTTGGCCACGCACTTCGGGTCTTCGATGCGCACTGGCAGCCGCGCCGGGTTGAAGGCCGCCAGCGAGCCGCACATGGCCATGCGGTGGTCGTCGTAGGTGTGCAGGCTGGCGGCGCGCCACTGGCCGGTGGCCAGCGGTTCGACCCGCAGGAAGTCCGGGCCTTCCTCCACCGTGGCGCCGAGCTTGCGCAGCTCGCTCGCCATCGCGGCCAGGCGGTCGGTTTCCTTCACGCGCCAGCTGGCGATGTTGCGCAGCGTGCTCGGGCCATCGGCGTAGAGCGCCAGTACGGCCAGCGTCATGGCGGCGTCCGGGATGTGGTTGCAGTCCAGGTCGATGGCCTTCAGCGGCCAGGCGCCGCGCCGCACGGTGAGGTGGTTGGCGCCACCCTCGATCTCGGCCCCCATGAGGCGCGCCGCCTCGACGAAGCGGATGTCGCCCTGGATCGAATCCAGGCCCAGGCCGTCGATCCGCAGGCCCGCCCGGGCGGCGCCCGGTTCGGACAGGGCACCGGCGGCGATGAGGTAGCTGGCCGAGGAGGCATCGGCCTCGACGTGGATCTGGCCCGGTGAGCGGTAGCGGCTGCCGCGCGGGATGACGAAGCGCTGCCAGCCTTCGCGCTGCACGGCGACACCGAAGCGCGCCAGCAGGTTCAGCGTGATCTCGACATAGGGGCGCGAGATCAGCTCGCCCACCACCTCGATCACGATGTCGGGCGCGTCCGGCCGGCTCGCCGCCAGCGGCAGCGCCAGCAGCAGGGCGGTGAGGAATTGGCTCGAGACGTCGCCGCGCACCGGGATCGGCTGTTCGAGGCGCAGGCGGGGCGTGCCGATGGCCAGCGGCGGATAGCCTTCGGCGCCGGTGTAGTCGATGGTGCAGCCGAGGGCGCGCAGGGCGTCCACCAGGTCGCCGATCGGGCGCTCGTGCATGCGCGGGATGCCCGACAGCCGGTAGTCGCCGCCGAGCACGGCCAGCGCCGCTGCCAGCGGGCGCATGGCGGTACCGGCGTTGCCCAGGAACAGCTCGGCCTGCGGCGCCGGCGCGCGGCCGCCCAGGCCCTCGACCACGGTGCACGCGCCATCCTCGCTCACGCCGCAGCCGAGCGCGCGCAGTGCCTGCAGCATCACCTGCGTGTCGTCGGAGGCGAGCAGGCCGTGGATCGTGGTGCGGCCGGCGCTCAGCGCGGCCAGCAGCAGCACGCGGTTGGAGATGCTCTTGGAGCCCGGCAGCTGCACCCGGCCGCGCACCGCGCGCAGCGGCGGCAGGTCAAGAAAAGGCAGTTCGTACATGGCGGCAGGCAGCGCGGGCAGGGCCGGCGGGCGTCACTTGGCGCCCGGCGTCATGCGCCAGGTGGCGCGCGCGTGGCTGGCTTCGGTGATGACCTGCTCCAGCGCGTCGGCCTGGCCGGTGGCGATCAACTGCTCGAAGCGCGCCAGTGCGTCGCGAAACAGCCCGGCCTGCTGGGCCAGCTCCTCGCGATTGGCCAGCAGGATGTCGCGCCACATCTGCGGGTCGGCGGCGGCGATGCGCGTGAAGTCGCGGAATCCCGGGCCCGCCAGCGACAGGAATTCCTCGCCATGCGGCTGGCGCACCAGGCTGCGCATCAGCGCGAAGGCGACCAGGTGCGGCAGGTGGCTGACGGCGGCAAAGGCGGCATCGTGCGCCTGCGGCGACATCTGGCTGACGCGACAGCCGAGCGCTTCCCACAGCGCCGTGGCCTGCTCGATCTTCTGCGTCAGCGTGCGCTCGATCGGCGTCAGGATCACCTGCCGGCCGAGGTAGAGCTCCGGGTCCGCGTGCTCGATCCCGGCCACCTCGCGCCCGGTGATCGGGTGGCAGGGCACGAACACCCCGACTTCGCTCTTGAGCGAGCGCCGGGCGGCATCCACGACGTCGCGCTTGGTCGAGCCGACGTCGATCACCAGCATCCCGGGCGTGAGCAGGTGGCGGATCGCCTTCAGCGTCGATTCGGTGGCCGCCACCGGCACCGCCAGCAGCACCAGGTCGGCGCCGGAGGCGGCCAGCAGCG
>CAYRHV010000325.1:0-3129 GCA_964424045.1 uncultured Ottowia sp.
CAGCCAGTCGGCCTGGTGCGGCGGATCCAGATGCGCCAGCGGCTCGTCCATCAGCAGCACCGGCGCCTGCACCGCCAGCAGGCGCGCCAGCAGCACGCGCTGGCGCTCGCCGCCGGAGAGCTCGCCCAGGCGGCGCTCGCGCAGGTCCCAGGCGCGGGTGGCGCGCAACGCCCCGGCGACGATGGCCTGGTCCTGCGCCGTCGGCGCGGCCAGCCAGGCGCGGTGCGGCAGGCGCCCGAGCATGACGATGTCCCAGGCCCGCAGGTCGTCGCCGCCGCCCTCCTGCTGGCCCAGCCAGGCCAGCCGGCGCGCCCGCTCGCGCGACGTCCAGTCGGCCAGCGCCCGGCCCAGCAGCGTCACCTGCCCGGCGCACGGCAGCAGGCCGGCCAGCACGCGCAGCAGGGTCGACTTGCCGGCCCCGTTGGGTCCGACGACGGCGGTCCAGCGACCCTGCGGCAGCGCCAGCGCGATCTCGTGCAGGATGCGGCGCTTGCCGATGCGGGCCGAATCCATGCGCACCGCCAGTGCCGCTTCGGCATGCGCCGGCCACGTCAGCTGGCCCGTCATGCGCCACCCCCGCTGGCCGCGCGCCGGTGCATCAGCCACAGCAGATACAGGCCGCCCAGCACGGCGGTCAGCACGCCGACCGGCAGCTCCTGCGGCGCGATGACGACGCGCGCCGCGATGTCGGCGGCCATCAGCAGCAGGCCGCCCACCAGCGTCGCCAGCAGCAGCAGCGGGCCATGCGTGCAGCGCGCCAGCGCGCGCGCCAGGTGCGGCGCCACCAGGCCGACGAAGCCGATCAGGCCGGTCTGCGCCACCGCGGTGCCGGTGGCCAGCGCCAGCACGGCGATCAGCAGCGCGCGCGAAAGGCCGAGCGGCAGGCCCAGGCTTTGCGCCGTGGCCTCGCCCAGGCTGAGCGCGTCCAGCGCGCGCGCCAGCGCCCAGGCCACCAGCAGCAACGGTGCCAGCACCGCGGCCATCACGGCGCAGGCGCCCCAGCCGACGAAACCGGTCACTCCCAGGGTAAAGCCCTGCATGGCCTGCAGCACGTCGGGCTGGGCCAGCTGCACCAGATCCCGCACGGCGCCGAGCACGAAGCCCACCACCACGCCGGCCAGCAGCAGGCGCAGCGTCTGCTGCACGCCCTGGGCCAGCACCAGCGCCAGCAACACGCCGCCCAGCGCACCGACAAAGGCAGCGCCGGTGAAGCCGACGCGCGCCAGCCAGGGCGAGGCCGCCTGCAGCAGCGCGACGCTGCCGCCATTGCCCGCCACCATGCCGCCGCCGGTGCCCAGCGCAGCGAACACCAGCGCCACCGCCAGCGCCGCGCCCGAGGCGCTGCCGAGCAGGAAAGGATCGGCCAGCGGGTTCCGAAACAGGCCCTGCGCCACGGCCCCGGCCAGGCCCAGCAGGGCTCCGGCCAGCCAGGCGCCCAGGGTGCGCGGCAGGCGGATGTCCCACACGATCTGCCAGGCCACGGCGTCGTGGCGCACGCGCAGCAGGCTGTCGAAGCCGGTGCTGCCGACGCTGGCACCCAGCGCCAGCGCCGCCAGCGCCAGCAGCACCAGGATCAGCACCAGCCACGACAGCCAGACGCCGCTGCCACGCGGCGCCTCGAACGGGACGGCGGCCACGCTGCTGTTCATGGTCGGGAATTCTCGGTCGACTGCGCCGCCGGCGCCAGGGCCTGCCGCGCCGCAGCCCCACCGCCGGTGCCGCGTCCGGCGGCGCAATCGGCCATCAGGCGCGCCGCCTCCGGCAGGCGCGGGCCGGGACGCACCAGGATGTCGCGCTGCGCGGCGTCGAACTCGCACACATGCCCTTCGCGCAGCGCGCGCAGGCGTGCCCAGCCGGGGCGGCGCACCATGTCGGCCAGCCCGCCCTGGCTGACGATGATCAGATCCGGGTCGGCGCGCACCACCAGTTCCGGATTGATGCGCGGAAACGGCCCCAGCGCCGGGTCGTCGATGATGTTGCGCAAGCCCAGCCGCTGCAGCAGCTCGTCGACAAAGCTGCCGGCGCCAGCCGCAAACGGCGCCGGCGTGACCTCGTAGTAGACGCGCTGGCCGCGCGCTGCCAGCGGCACCGAATCAGCGGCGGCTGCCAGGCCCTCGTCGATGCGCGCCAGCAGCGCGGGCGCCTCCGGCACCTGCAGCAACTCGCCCAGCTGCAGGGTGACACGGCGCTGGTCGGCCAGGGTGCGCGGCTCCAGCGCCAGCACCGCCAGGCCCAGCGCGCGCAAACGCACCGCCGCGCGCGAGGACTCGCCGATCAGCACCAGGTCGGGCTCGAGCGCCACCACGGCCTCGATGTTCGGGTCCAGCCCGCCCCCGACCTGGGGCAGCCGGCGCACCGGCTCGGGCCAGTTGGAGTAGCGATCGACGCCGACCAGGCGATCGCAGGCGCCAAGCGCGCACACGGTCTCGGTGAGCGAAGGCAGCAGGCTGACGATGCGCGCGGGCGGCGCGTCCAGGCGCAGCGGCTGCCCGTTCGCATCCTCGACGGCAGGCGCCGCCGCAGCACCGACGCACAGTGCGATCAGCAGGGCGAAAACCCGGCCCCTCATGCAGCGGCCACCTCCTTCAAGGTCAGTGGCAGGCCGGCCACCATCAGCGTCACGCGCGCGCAGGCAGTGGCCACCGACTGGTTCAGCAGGCCCAGCGCATCGACCGCCTGCCGCAGCTCGCGCCCGAGCGGCACCACGCCGAGGCCGATCTCGTTGCCCACCAGCACGATCGGGCCCGGGCAGCGCGCAATCGCCTGCAGCAGCCCGGCCGTGGCCTGCGCCGGGTCGGCCGGCGGCCGGGCATCCGGATCGACCGGCATCAGCTGCTGCGTCAGCCACAGCGTCAGGCAGTCGACGATGCGCAGCGTCTCGACGCCGCCGGCCGCATCGATGGTGGCCGCCAGCTCGGGCCCGGGCTCCAGCGTCGCCAGCCCGGGCACGCGCTCGGCACGCTCGCGCTGGTGGCGTGCGATGCGTGCCCGCATCTCGTCGTCGTGCGCCTGGGCGGTGGCGATCAGCACCGCCCGGTGCGCCGGCGCCTGCGCCAGCCAGGCCGCGGCCAGGCTTTCGGCGCGGCGCGACTTGCCGCTCTTCTGGCCGCCCAGGATGAGTTCGCTGCG
>CAYRHV010000326.1:0-3123 GCA_964424045.1 uncultured Ottowia sp.
CCGCCATCGAGGCCGACGTGTTCGAGGTGCTGAGCCTGGCGGGGAGCCTGAACGCTCGCAACACGCTGGGCGGCACGGCACCCAGCCAGGTCAGGACACAGATCGCAAACCATTTGCAGCGCTTGGCGCACGACAATACCAAGAGACAGAGTTCGTCCCCGAAGCCATCCCGGTGAACCCAGCTGCCCCGCCCCGCATCGCCGTCGTCATCCCGAGCTACAAGGTCCAGCGTCACGTACTGAGCGTGCTCGCTCGAATCGGCCCTGAAGTCGATGCGATCTACGTCGTTGATGATTGCTGCCCGGAACGCTCTGGGCAATTTGTTCAAGCCGAATGCAGCGATCCGCGCGTCCAGGTTCTCTTCCATGCACACAATCAGGGGGTGGGTGGTGCCGTCATGACTGGCTACCGAGCCGCGATCGAGAACGGAGCAGACGTGATCGTGAAAATTGACGGCGACGGCCAGATGGATCCATCCCTGCTGCCTCAGTTCGTCGCGCCGCTTCTGTCTGGAGATGTCGACTACACCAAGGGCAATCGATTCTTTCATCTCGACGCGGTTGCCAGCATGCCACCTGTGCGCCTCTTGGGCAATGCGGTGCTGTCATTCATGAGCAAGCTTTCAACCGGCTATTGGGATATTTTTGATCCGACCAATGGATACACGGCCATCCGGGCAAACGTCGCCAACCATCTACCTTTTGAAAAAATCAGCCAACGCTATTTTTTTGAAACCGATATGCTGTTTCGCCTCAACACATTGCGCGCAGTCGTCATGGATGTTCCAATGGTCGCCGTTTACGGGGAAGAAAAAAGCAATCTGAAGATCAGGCAGGTGCTACCGGAATTTTTCTACAAACACATGCGTAATACTGTAAAAAGAATATTTTATAATTATTATCTTCGTGACATGTCCGTTGCCTCTCTGGAGTTGCCACTGGGTCTCACCCTGCTGCTGTTCGGGGTTGGCTATGGTCTGGTGAACTGGATCCACTCCTGGCAAAGCGGCACTGCGGCCAGTGCGGGGACGGTCATGCTTGCCGCGTTGCCCGTGCTGACCGGTTTTCAATCATTGCTTGCGTTCATCGGGCACGACGTCGCCAATCAGCCTCGAAGCCCGGTCGCGAGAATTCTGGCCTGGCGCGATCGGCCCAGCACGAGTGGGGAGAAGACAAAGTGAGCGTGGCAATTTATCTGCTGGCACTGGTTTGCGTGGTGGGCATCGCCGCGGGCCAGGTCATGTTCAAGTTGAGTGCCAACGAAATGAACGCCGCCGGCGCCTTTTTTGCATATCGGCCGCTCCTGTTTTTCTCCGCCACAATAGTGCTTTACGGAATCACGTCGATCGGATGGGTACTCATTCTGCGCCATGCCGATCTCGGGAAGATCTACCCCCTGATGGCGCTGGCTTTCGTCCTCGTGCCCTTGAGCAGCCATTTCCTGTTCCACGAAGTATTCTCACGCGGATATTTTCTTGGCACGGTGCTGATCATTGCCGGTCTGATCTTGATATTCACGACCGGCCAATAGGAATCCACTGAAACCCCATGTCCACGTCATCAGATACCGGCGGGACTGCTGCGCCGCCCCTGCTTCGCAAGCCGGTACTGCTCTGGCTCCTGGTGGCCATCCTGTGCGCGGCGGCAGTGACCCGGTTCATTCCCCCGTTTCAGTCACCAGACGAGAACGTGCACCTGCTGCGCGCTGCCATGATCGCAAACGGACAACTGCTGCTCGAACGTGGGGACGGAACAACCCGTGATTCGGGTCGGGTCGACGTCAATTTCGTCGCCTTCGCTGATTCACTCGCATACATGACGACCGAAAGCGTGGGACTGGTCGACCCGCCGGCGCGGCAGCGCGTCGATCGTGTGGGAGATCACAGATGGGCGGGGCGAACGGATGTGGTCCAGGCTGCGGGAACGGGATATTACGCCCCGTTGATCTACCTGCCCCATGCGATCGGGCTCTGGCTGTCCGAGCACATGGGACTGACCCTGCTGCAAAGCTACGAGCTGACCCGTGCGCTGGTCGTCGGCTCGGCGTTGGCGATCGCCGCGTATGCGTGCGTCCTGATGCGGCCCAACGTGTTGGTGCTGATGCTGCTGCTGACGCCGATGTCAATATTTCAATGGTTCTCGCCTACGATCGACGGGCTATGCGGCGCCTTGCTCCTGCTGCTGCTGGCAACGTGGGCGCGCACGCTCGAACGAACGGAAGACGAACCTCGCACGCTCGATGAAGCGCTGCTCTATTTCTGCACATTCATGCTGTGCACCACGCGCACCAATCTGCTGCCAATCCTGCTGGTGCCGCTATTGCTGCTCGTTCGGCACTTCTCCACCAGGCGCCTGCTGGTACAGCTGGCACTGGTGGCCTGCGTCCTGGGTTGGGTGGTATTCGCGGCCAGTGTCTCGGGCGACGTCCGCCTGGCACGCACGCACACCAACCTGGAAATCCTGCTCCTCTACCTCGGCCATCCAGCCGAATTGCTCGATGCATTCGTCCGCACGCTCGACGACCCCGAGCGGGTCGGCAACTATGCCCTTGGCGTCACCGGCCTGCTGGGCTGGCTGAATGCGCCCATCTCCTGGTCCAAGGTCGAGACGTTCGGCTGGTTCTTCGTGCTGGGAATGATCGTCAACTTCACGACCTTCCGCAGCTGGCGAGATTCAAGGCTGCGCGTCGCCGCAGTGATGGTCGCGCTCGTCAGCGTGCTGCTGATCTTCCTCGCGCTCGCCGTGACCTACAACGACTATCCGACTCCCCACATCGTGGGCGTGCAGGGACGCTACTTCATCCTGCCGCTGGCCATCCTGGCCTTTGCGCTCGGGCCGATCGACATTGCACGGCGCGCGTGGACCTGGCAGGAAGCCCTGATCCTGGTGCTGTATGTTCCGTTCGCACTGAACACCACCGTCAAGACCCTGGCGCGCAACTACGCAATGGAAGCGCTCGCCTTCTGAAGCCAAAGCGACTCACGCCGTCCACCCCTGCCCGGAAGGCCTCAAGAGCAAAGCGCCGCCGCCAGCTGCCTGGCAGCCTCTCGGGCCTGACCAGCGTCCTGCGCCTCGACCATGACGCGCAGCACCGGCTCGGTGCCGCTGGCGCGGATCAGGATGC
>CAYRHV010000327.1:0-3118 GCA_964424045.1 uncultured Ottowia sp.
GTCTTTGCCCGCTTCACCCGCTCGGCCATCCTGTACCAGCAGATGCGCGGGCGCGGCACGCGCAAGGCCCGTGGCAAGCCCGTCTTCACCCTGTTCGACTTCGTCGGCGTCACCGACTTTCACGGCGATGACGACGACATGGCCGAAGGCGGCGTCGTCATGGAGCGCCCGGCGCGCCAGCAGCACGAGCCGCGCCGCCTGCTCTCGCTCGACATCGACGACCACATCGACCCCGCCACGCGCGCCTGGATCACCGTCGACGAAGACGGCAACCTGGTCTTCCCCGAAGCCACCGAGCAGCGCCGCGCCGAGGTCGGCGCCCGCTTCGAGGCCTGGCTGCTGGCGCGTGAAGACCGCCTTGGCGCCGAGCAGCAGCGCTGGCTGGCTACCGTCGGCAGCCAGTTGCGCGCCAACGCCGAGGCCTGGGACGCCTTCACCCCCGGCCACTTCGCCTTCCCGCCCTTCACCCTGATGGGCGGCCTGCCCGAGGCGTTGCGCGTGTTTGGCGGCGAGGAACGGCTAAGCGACCTGCTGGAAGGCCTCAGCGCCGCCGTGTTTCTTGACGATGGCGACGGCCCTGCCGACAGTGCCTCCAGCCAGCCCGCTGCATTGCAGTGAGCCCAGGTACCGCGATATACGTCATTGACGTATAATTCGTTGCCGATGTACACGATCATCGAAACCCCGATCTTCAGCGCCGACGCAAGGGACATCTGGGTCGAAGATGAGCGTGGCGAGTTCTGCGCGTGGCTTGCGGCCAACCCTGAAGCCGGCGATGTGATTCCCGGCTCGGGCGGCTGCCGCAAGGTGCGCTGGGCGCGCGCGGGCATGGGCAAACGCGGCGGGGTGCGGGTGATCTATTGCAACCTAAATCCGGCAGTTGACCGCTGATCGTCGTCTTGTAACCCGCATGAATATTGACTTCGACGACCTCGATGGCGTTCACCTGCTGGGTGAGAGCGCTATGCGCCCGCCAGCACCACCCTCGCCGCGCCATGCGGCGTTGCTCGTCGTGGCGCACACCAGTGCGCGGCCTCCTCACGTCTTGCCTGGCACGCCGAGGGCGGCACTGGCGAGCACATCCAACTGCCGGATTCAGGTTCAATCAGCCGGACAGTGGCGTGATCCACCTGCTGGTGATCTACGCCAAGGCCGTCCGCGGCAACATACCAGCGCATATTCTCAGGGCCATCAAGCAGGAGATCGAGCATGGCAACGAAGAAGCGTGAATCCATGACGGGCGAAGAGCTGGGGCTCAAGCTGCTGGCATCGGTCAAACAGATGCGGGCGGGCCAGGGCACCGTGGTGCACTCGCCTGTGGCGCGGGCACGTGCAGCATCGGGTCTGTCACAGGCGCAGTTCTCGACGCTCATGGGCGTGTCGGTGCGCACCTTGCAGGAATGGGAGCAAGGGCGACGGCAGCCCAGCGGCGCAGCGCAAACCCTGCTCGCTGTAGCCGAACGCTATCCCGAGGTGCTGCGCGAACTGGCGAGCCTTGCGTGAGCTCCGCGATCAGTGAGCCCAACCGTACCTCCATGGGAATCCAGGGCAACTGCGCACTGCGCCTGCGCCCGCCCCTGCCACAGCAGGCAGGGGCCAGGCACGCCGCGCGCGAGGATGGCTCCACCCTCAACCAGTTCATCGTCAGCGCCGTGGCTGAAAAGCTCGCCGCGATGAAAACGACCAACTATCTTGAACAGCGCGCCCGCACCGGCAATCTGGATGCTGCGCCGGCCTTCTTGCGCCACGAAGGCGGGCAACCGCCCACCCGGGAAGACCAGCTTCCGGCGCGCTGAACGACCATCAAAAAATGGCTGCCGGTGCTTGCCCCGCCACGCCAAACGCCAATTTCATTCAAAAGACCCATGCCCTTCACCCCCGACATGCGTCGCGCCGTCGACCAGATCCGCGACTACCTGTTCGGCGGCGGCTACCCCGACCCGGTCAGCAATGCCGAACAGCTCTCCTTCCTGTTCTTCTTCTACCTGATCGAAGGCATCGACGCCGAGAACCAGCAGCGCGCCAAGGTCCTGCGCCAGCGTTACGACAGCCTGTTCTCCGGCACCCGCACGCTGCGCAACCTGGGCAACGCCAGCGCACCCGGCCAGACCACCGTGCCCTGCGAGCGCTTTCGCTGGTCGGTGTGGGCCCGGGGCCTGTCGGGCGAGGCCCTGGTGCGCTGGGTGCGCGACGAGGTCTTCCCCTTCTTTGCCCACGTGGCCGGCGACTCGGCCGTCAACTTCATGCACGGCGCGCGCCTGGTCATCGACGAACCCACCGTGCTCACCCAGGTCGTCACCCTGGTCGACGGCCTGCACCTGGACCGCGCCGACGCCGACACCAAGGGCGACCTGTTCGAGCACGTGCTGCGCCAGATCAAGCAGGCCGGCGAGCTGGGCCAGTTCCGCACCCCGCGCCACGTCATCCGCGCCATCGTCGAGATGGTCGACCCGCAAATCGGCGACACCATCTACGACCCCGCCGCCGGCACCGCCGGCTTCCTGGTCGCCGCCTACAACCACATCCGCCTGGCCAACTCCTCGCCCGCCGGCACCCAGACGGTGGAGGTCGACGGCAAGCCCCAGCAGCGCGGCCTGGGCGACCTCTTGTCTGCCGCGCAGACCTCGGTGTTGCAAAACCAGACCTTCTACGGCAACGACGTCGACCCCAAGATGGTGCGCCTGGCCACCATGAACCTGACGCTGCGCGGCCTGCCCAACGTGCGCATCCTGCTGCGCAACGTGCTCACCACCACGCTCGACGCCGAGCGCAAGGCCCAGCTCAGCCTGCCCGAGGTCGGCTACGACGTGGTGCTGGCCAACCCGCCCTTCTCCGGCCGCGTCGACCGCGACCGCATCGTCGACGACGTCAAGGTCGGCACCACCACCGCCACCGAGCTGCTGTTTCTCAAGTACATGCTCGACAGCCTGCGCGCGCCGACCGACGCACGCACCGGCGCCGGCGGCGGCCGCTGCGCCGTCATCGTGCCCGAGGGCGTGCTGTTCGGCTCCACCGGCGCGCACAAGGAGCTGCGCCGCCAGCTCGTCGAAAACCACCGCGTCGACGCCGTGCTGAGCCTGCCCGGCGGCGTGTTCCAGCCCTACAGCGGCGTCAAGAC
>CAYRHV010000328.1:0-3117 GCA_964424045.1 uncultured Ottowia sp.
AGGAGTGAGCACATGGCGTTGAAAGTCCTGATCCTGGGCGGCTCCGGTTTCGTCGGCCGCCACCTGGTCGAGCACCTGCAGCGCGCCGGCGCCACGGCCACCGTGCCGACGCGGCGCCTGGCCTCGGCGCGCGAGGTCTGGCCATTGCCCTGCGCCACGGTGCTGGAGGCCGACGTCACGAATCCGCAGACGCTGGCCCGCCTGCTGCCCGGGCACGACGCGGTGGTCAATCTGGTGGCCACGCTGCACGGCAGCGCCGCGCGCTTCGAGCACCTGCACGTCGAGCTGCCGCGGCGCCTGGCCGAGGCCTGTGCCGCTACCGGGGTGCGTCGCCTGGTGCACGTGAGCGCACTCGGCGCGGCGATCGACGGCCCCTCGCGCTACCAGCGCAGCAAGGCCGGCGGCGAGGGCGTGCTGCAGGAGGCGGCGGTGGCCGGCAAGCTCGACCTCACGGTGCTGCGGCCGAGCGTGATCTTCGGCGCCGACGACCGTTTCATGACCCTGTTCGCGCGCCTGCAGCGCTGGTTCCCACTGATTCCGCTGGCCGGCGCCGACGCGCGCTTCCAGCCGGTCTGGGTGCGCGACGTCGCCGACGCCCTGCTGCGCTGCCTGACGCAGGACGCCACCATCGGCCAGGCCTACGAGGCCTGCGGCCCCGAGGTCTACACCCTGCGCGAACTGGTGCGCCTGGCCGGCCAGTGGGCCGGGGTGCGCGAAGGGCGCGGACGCCCGATCATCGGCCTGCCCGAGCCGCTGGCCTGGCTGCAGGCGCTGGCGATGGAGTGCGTGCCCGGCCAGCCGCTGCTGAGCCGCGACAACCTCGACTCCATGAAGGTGCCCAACGTCGCCAGCGGCCAGTTTCCGGGCCTGGATGCGCTGGGCATCGCGCCGGCCTCGCTGCTGGCGGTGGGGCCTTGGATGCTGGGCACGGTCGGCAACGCCTCGCGGCTGGACCTGTTGCGCACCTACGCCGGGCGCTGAGCGCGGCCTGGGGCTGGTCTGCCGGGCCGCAATCCTGGCCTGCGCTGAATGACCCGCCCCGCGCCGCCGCTGGCGCGGCGGCGCAGAATCGGTGAATCGCCGCCGCTTTCCGGGCGCGGCGCAGCCACGGAGGCCTCCCATGCTCAAGCTCTACATCGGCAACAAGAACTACTCGCCCTGGGCCATGCGCCCCTGGGTGCTGATGACCCAGGCCGGCATCGAGTTCGAGGAAGTGCTGGTGCGCATGGACGCCTTCACGCCCGACTCCGGCTTCAAGCAGCAGCTGGCCCGCGTCACGCCGGCCGGCAAGGTGCCGGCGCTGCTGGACGGCGAGCTGGCGGTCTGGGACAGCCTGGCGATCGCCGAATACCTGGCCGAGAAATTTCCGGCGCTGCAGCTGTGGCCGCGCGTCGCCGCCGCGCGCGCCCATGCACGCAGCATCTGCGCCGAGATGCACAGTGGCTTTGGCGCCTTGCGCGGCGCCTGCGGCATGAACATCGAGGCGCGCTTGCCCGAGGTCGGCGCCATCGTCTGGCGCGACCGCCCCGAGGTGCGCGCCGACGTGGCCCGCATTGCCGACATCTGGCGCGAATCGCTGGCCGCCTCCGGCGGGCCGCTGCTGTTCGGCGACTTCAGCATCGCCGACGCCTTCTACGCGCCCACCGTGCTGCGCCTGCAGACCTATGCGCTGCCGCTGCCCGATGACGTGCGGCCCTACGTCGAGCGCGTGCGCGCGCTGCCGGCGGTGCAGGCCTGGGTCGCGGGCGCATTGGCCGAGCACGACTTCCTGGCGCACGAGGAGCCCTATCGCGCGGCACCGGGTGCGGCACGCCCATAGCCTGCACGCTATCGGGTCCATACAGACAAGCCATTTGTCAGCGGCCTGTCGGAGGACTACCGTGATGACTCCTTCAATCAACAAAGGAGACCGTCATGGCCAAGGACATCCTGGGCCCGCAACGCCTGGGGCCGCTGACCCCGCTGGTGGGTGAATGGGAGGGCAACGTCGGCGTCGACCTGTCCTACCACAATGAGGACGACGTCACTACCGAGACCGGCTACTTCGAGAAAGCCTGGTTCCGCCCGATCCCGAAGCAGGAAAACGGCCATCAGCATCTGGAGGGCCTGAACTACCAGATGACCGCCTGGCGCCACGGCGAGGAGGCCATGATTCCGTTCCACGACGAAGTCGGCTACCTGCTGTGGGAAAAGGCCACCGGCCAGGTCATGCGCGCCGTGGTGTTCGGCCGCGGCATCGCGGTGCTGCAGGGCGCCAGCGCCGGGCCGCGCGACAGGTCGATTGCCTTCAAGGCCACGCCCGGCGATCCGTCGTACGGCATCCTGCAGAACAAGTACCTGCTCGAACGGGCCGAGCTGCGCTCGTTTGCCACCACCTTCACCTTCAACGACGACGGCAGCGTGAGCTACAGCTCGGACCTGGTGCTCAAGCTGGCGGCCCAGGGTGGCCAGGAAATGCACCACACCGACCGCAACACCCTGCACCGCGTCAAGCGCTACCACCCGAGCGCCGAACTGGCGGCAGTGGTTTAGCGTTGAGCGTTGAGCGTGTTGGGAAGCGATGGGTTTGCTGGAAGTTCACGCGAAACGCCGAACGCTGAACCGCGCATCGCGCTGAACGCTCAACGTCAGCGGCCGGACGTCCTAAACTGCCGTCCATGGAAATCTACATGGTCGGCGGGGCGGTGCGGGACCGGCTGCTCGGCCTGCCGGTGCAGGATCGCGACTGGGTCGTCGTCGGCGCCACGCCCGAGCAGATGGTGGCGCGCGGCTTCGTGCCTGTCGGGCGCGACTTCCCGGTGTTCCTGCACCCGGACACGCACGAGGAGCACGCGCTGGCGCGCACCGAACGCAAGAGCGGGCGCGGCTATCGCGGCTTCACCGTCCACGCCAGTCCCGAGGTCACGCTGGAACAAGACCTGGCGCGCCGCGACCTGACCATCAACGCCATTGCCGCGCGGCCCACGTGGTCCGGCGCCGGCGGCACCGATGACTCGGAGGCGGCGCTGACCGACCCCTTTGGCGGCCGGCGCGACCTGCAGGCGCGCGTGCTGCGCCACGTGACGGCGGCGTTTCGCGAGGATCCGGTGCGCATCCTGCGCGTGGCGCGCTTTGCCG
>CAYRHV010000329.1:0-3114 GCA_964424045.1 uncultured Ottowia sp.
CCTGGGGCCAGATGTCCTACTGGGGCGCGCAGGTGATCGTCAACCTGTTCTCGGCGATTCCCTTCGTCGGCGAGGACCTGGCGCTGCTGATCCGCGGTGACTACGTGGTCGGCGACGCCACGCTGAACCGCTTCTTCGCCTTCCACGTGATTGCCGTGCCGCTGGTGCTGATCGGCCTGGTGGTAGCGCACCTGCTGGCCCTGCACGACGTCGGTTCCAACAACCCCGACGGCATCGAGATCAAGGCCGGCCCGAAAGGCAACCGCTGGTCGCCCACCGCGCCGACCGACGGCATTCCCTTCCACCCCTACTACAGCGTGCACGACATCGTGGGCGTGGGCGTGTTCCTGATGGCCTACTTCGCCGTCGTGTTCTTCGCACCGGAGATGGGTGGCTACTTCCTCGAATACAACAACTTCATCCCGGCCGACCCGTTGGTGACGCCGCCGCACATCGCGCCGGTCTGGTACTTCACCGCCTTCTACTCGATGCTGCGCGCCACCACCGACCTGATGGTGAACGTGCTGTGCGTGATCATCGCGCTGGCGGTGGTGCTGACCTTCATCCGCTGCCGCTGCGCCATGGCCTTCAAGATCGGCGCCGCGGTGGTCGGCCTGGTGGCGATCGCCCTGCTCAAGACCTTCGACGCCAAGTTCTGGGGCGTGGTCGTGATGGGCGGCGCCGTGCTGATCCTGTTCGTCCTGCCCTGGCTCGACCGCAGCCCGGCACGCTCGATCCGCTACCGGCCGGGCTGGCACAAGTGGGTCTATGCCGTGTTTGTGGTCTGGTTTCTGATCCTCATGGCGCTGGGCATCATGGCACCGGGCCCCCTGAGCCCCTCGCTGCCCGAGTGGCTGACCAACGAGTTCGTCGCCATGATCGGCACCCTGTTTTATTTCGCCTTCTTCCTGCTGATGCCGTGGTGGAGCCAGCTGGGCACGCCCAAGCCGGTGCCCGAGCGCATCACCTTCAAGCCGCATTGAAGACCGCTGGAGCAAGAACACCATGAATATCTGGAAGAACCTGGTCTTCGGACTGGCACTCGCACTGGGCCTGGCAACGGGCGCGCAGGCGGCTTCGGGCGGCGTCGCCTGGGACAAGGCACCGGTCAACACCACCGACGGCGCCTCGCTGCAGAACGGTGCCAAGATCTTCGTCAACTACTGCCTGAACTGCCATTCGGCGGCGTTCATGCGCTTCAACCGGTTGAACGACATCGGCCTGAGCGACGAGCAGATCAAGGACAACCTGCTGTTCCTGAGCGACAAGGTCGGCACCATGATGAAGGCGGCGATCGATCCGCAGCAGGCCAAGGACTGGTTTGGCGCCAATCCGCCGGACCTGACGGTGATCGCGCGCTCGCGCTCGGGCTCGGGCGGCTCCGGCGCCGACTACATCTACACCCTGCTGCGCTCCTACTTCCGTGACGACAGCAAGCCCACCGGCTGGGACAACCTGACGTTCCCCAGCATCGGCATGCCGCATCCGCTGTGGGAGCTGCAGGGCGAGCGGCGCCCGGTGTTCGAGACGCGCGGGGAGCACCAGGTGTTCGCCGGCCGCTGGGAGCAGGTCAAGCCCGGCACCATGACGCAGCAGGCCTATGACCAGGCCGTGGGCGACCTCGTCAACTACCTGCAGTGGATGGGCGAGCCGGCGCAGGACAAGCGCGTGCGCATCGGCGTCTGGGTGATGCTGTTCCTGGCGCTGTTCACCTTCATCGCCTGGCGCCTGAACGCGGCGTACTGGAAAGACGTCAAGTAAGCTTGACGGCTGGACCCGGCGGCCGCCGCCGGGTGGATTGCCTGGAGTGGGGGTGCGTCCGGCCGCGGCGAACGCCCACTCCTTTGGTTTCAAGGAGCTAGATTCCCAATGATGGTGCTGTATTCCGGGACCACCTGTCCGTTCTCGCATCGTTGCCGTTTCGTGCTGTTCGAGAAGGGCATGGACTTCGAGATCCGGGACGTCGATCTCTACAACAAGCCCGAGGACATCAGTGTGATGAACCCGTACGGGCAGGTGCCGATCCTGGTCGAGCGCGACCTGATCCTCTACGAGTCGAACATCATCAACGAGTACATCGACGAACGCTTCCCGCATCCGCAGCTGATGCCCGGCGACCCGGTGGACCGGGCGCGCGTGCGCCTGTTCCTGCTCAACTTCGAGAAGGAGCTGTTCACCCACGTCAGCACGCTGGAGAGCCGCACGGCGCGCAGCAACGAGAAAACGCTCGAGAAGGCGCGCGGCAACATCCGCGACCGCCTGACGCAGATGGCGCCGGTGTTCCTGAAGAACAAGTTCATCCTGGGCGAGAACTTCTCCATGCTCGACGTGGCGCTGGCGCCGCTGCTGTGGCGGCTCGACTACTACGGCATCGAGCTGTCGAAGAATGCGGCGCCGCTGCTCAAGTATGCCGAGCGCATCTTCTCGCGGCCGGCCTTCATCGAGGCGCTGACGCCGTCGGAAAAGGTGATGCGCAAGTAAGTCGCTGCTGCGCCGGACTCTTTCATGAATGCGCTGGAATCGCCGTCCACCCGACCCTACCTGATTCGCGCCCTCTACGAGTGGTGCTCCGACAGCGGGTTCACGCCCTACGTCGCGGTGCTGGCCGATGACACGGTGCGGGTGCCGCGCGAATACGTGCGCGGTGGCGAGATCGTGCTCAACATCAGTGCCGATGCCACCAGTGGCCTGCGGATCGGCAACGAATTCATCGAGTTCAAGGCGCGCTTCGGCGGCGTGCCGCGCGACATCATGGTGCCGGTCGACCGGGTGATGGCCATCTACGCCCGCGAGACCGGGCAGGGCATGGCATTCCCCATGCAGGCCGGCGTGTCCGACGCGGAAGACGGCGCCGAGGTGCCGGTGCCGGCTTCACTGGGGCCGGTGATCCAGCTCGTGCCGCCCGCCGATGACGGCGAGGCGCAGGATGACGGGGTGCCCGAGCCGCCACCGCCCCCGCCGGGAAACCGGCGGCCGGCGCTCAAGCGCGTCAAGTAGCCGGGGCAGGCGGCGCCCTGCAATAGAATGACCGCGATTTGCCGCCTTAGCTCAGTTGGTAGAGCAACCGCCTTGTAAGCGGTAGGTCGTCAGTTCGATTCCGACAGGCGGCACCAC
>CAYRHV010000330.1:0-3110 GCA_964424045.1 uncultured Ottowia sp.
ACCCACGACCAACGGATTAAAAGTCCGCTGCTCTACCAGCTGAGCTAACGACCCGAACCACCAAAGCCTCGCCTGCGCGATGCCCTGGACAGCCAAAAATTATAACTCAGTTTTCGCGGCGGTCGCGCGCGAGCTGTTCCAGAATCCAGCCCGCCGCGCAGAAGCCGAACGTCGCCGTGACCGCGACGCTGGAGCCGTAGCCGTGGCAGCTCAGCGAACCGTCCAGCTCCTCCGGTGACTCGCAGGCCTCCGGCAGGCCCACGCGCTCGCGGCTGAACACGCAGGCCAGCCCCATCGCCCGCCCCGGGCCGGGCGCGCCGCGCTCGCGCCGCAGCCGGTAGCGCAAGCGCGCCAGCAGCGGGTCATGCGTGACCTGCGCCAGGTCCGCCTGCTCGACCTGCTCGGCGCGGCGCTTGCCGCCGGCGGCGCCGACCGTGATGAAGTGCACGGCCCGGCCGCGCTCGCGCGCCCAGGCCGCCAGCGCCAGCTTGGCCACGACCTGGTCGCAGGCATCGATCACGGCGTCGACCGGCGCCGGCAGCAGGCCGGGCCAGTTGTCCGCGTCGACGAACGCGTCCACCGCGTCCACCTTGCAGTCGGGATGGATCTGGCCGATGCGCTCGCGCATCGCCAGCACCTTGGCCTGCCCCAGCGTCGCGGTCAGCGCGTGCACCTGGCGATTCACGTTCGATTCGGCCACGTGGTCGAGATCGATCAGGGTCAGTTGCCCGACCCCGCTGCGCGCCAGCGCCTCGGCCGCCCAGGAGCCCACCCCGCCGATGCCGACCACGGCCACGCGCGCGGTGCGGATGCGGCGCGCGCCCGCGTCGCCATAGAGCCGCGCCAGCGCCGCGAAGCGCCGCTGCGTGTCGGCCGCGATCACGCCTGCCGCTCCAGCCGCCAGGCCTGGTACCTGAGCGCCAGCACGGCGCCGCCAATGATGCTCGCCACAGCGCTGAAGCTGGTCAGGCTGAGGTTGGAGACGCCGCTCAGGCCCTGGCCGATGGTGCAGCCCAGCGCCGTCACGCCGCCCACGCCCATCAGGGTCGCGCCGGCCAGGTGGTTGGCCAGGTCCTCCGTGGTGCGAAAGCCTTCCCAGCGGAAGCTGCGGGTGGCCACGGCATGCACGAAGGCACCCGCCACCACGCCGGCGACCGAGACCGCGGCAATGCCGAGGTGGCGGTTGCTATCGCTGAAGAACATCAGCCAGTCGATCGCATACGCCAGCGGCGCCGTGAAGGTCAGCGCCTCGATGCGCCCGGTGCGGGTGCCGAGGTAGGTTTCCTCGAGCGTGAGCGGATGCTCGGCCACGAATCCCAGGCGGCCGCTGACCCACCACATCGCCACCACCGTGGCCCCGATGCCGACCCCGGCCAGCAGGTTGTTGCCGCGCACGAAGCCACGGCCCAGCAGCGCCCACAGGCCCAGGGCCCCGCCCACCAGCAGCGCCGGCACCAGCAGCCCGATGGCCGGGGACCAGCCCAGCACGCCGGACGCCAGGTGGCCCAGCGTCGCCGGCCCCGAGAACGCCACGTAGACCTGGTCCAGCGTGCGATCGCGCAACACCGCCGTGACGCCGCGCAGCGTCACATAGGACGACAGGGCCATCACCAGGAACACCACCAGCGCCTTCAGGTTGCCCGCCCCCATGCGCACCAGGTTCTTGCTGCCGCAGCCCGAGGAGAGCACCATGCCGATGCCGAACAGGCCGCCGCCCACCAGCGAGGACAGCCACATCCACCGCGTGTCAGCATAGACCGAGTCGGCCGGGCGGATCCAGCCGCCCGCCCCCAGCAAGGCAAAGCCCAGTACCGCGACACCGGCCGCCAGGGCCCACTGGCGCAGCCGTGTCCAGTCGCCCATGGTCACAGCGTCCGCGACGGCGCCCATGGTGCAAAAGCCGGTGCGATGCACGATGGCGCCGAACGCCGCCGACACCAGGAAGGTCGCCCACAGCACGGCGGCGGTGAGCAGGGCAACGTCGGATTCCGTCGGCATGAGCCGAAATTCTATTGAAGACCTCGCCTGGCTGCCCGCCTGCAGCCAGGCGCCTGGGGGCACACGGGTGCCTTTTCGCCCTGCCGGCAGGCGGGCGCGCCGGCCATCGTCCGGCGGACACGGCACTAGAATCAAGCGCTTCACGAGTCTTGATGCCGGCCGCGCCCCGCCAGCGGCCCGCGCCCACCCACCATGCCCGACCCCGTCGCCCAAGAGCGCCTCGCTGCGCTGTCCAAGTCGTTCGAACCCGCCGCCATCGAAGCGCGCTGGGGGCCCGAGTGGGAGCGGCGTGGCCTCGGACGTGCCGGCTGGCGCGGCACCGGCCGCCCCGACACCGAGGCCGCCGCGCGCGGCGAGAACTTCGCCATCCAGCTGCCGCCGCCGAACGTCACCGGCACGCTGCACATGGGGCACGCGTTCAACCAGACCATCATGGACAGCCTGACGCGCTATCACCGCATGCGCGGCTTCAACACGCTCTGGCTGCCCGGCACCGACCACGCCGGCATCGCCACCCAGATCGTGGTCGAGCGCCAGTTGCAGGAGCAGGGCCAGAGCCGCCACGACCTGGGTCGCAAGAACTTCGTCGCCCGCGTCTGGGACTGGAAGCAGCAATCGGGCGACACCATCACCCGGCAGATGCGCCGCATGGGTGACAGCGTCGACTGGAGCCGCGAATACTTCACCATGGACGACAAGCTGTCGAAGGTCGTGACCGAGACCTTCGTCCAGCTGTACGAGCAGGGCCTGATCTACCGCGGCAAGCGTCTGGTGAACTGGGACCCGGAGCTCAAGAGCGCCGTCAGCGACCTGGAAGTCGAAAGCGAGGAGGAAGACGGCTTTCTCTGGCACATCGCCTATCCGCTGGCCGATGGATCAGGCGAACGGCTGGTGGTGGCGACCACGCGGCCGGAGACCATGCTGGGCGACGTCGCCGTCATGGTGCACCCCGAGGACGAGCGCTACCAGCGCTTCATCGGCCAGACCGTGACGCTGCCGCTGGTCGGGCGCGAGATCCCGGTCATCGCCGACGACTACGTGGACCGCGAATTCGGCACCGGCGTGGTCAAGGTCACGCCCGCGCACGACGCCAACGACTATGCCGTCGGGCA
>CAYRHV010000331.1:0-3109 GCA_964424045.1 uncultured Ottowia sp.
CCGAACTGACCACGCTGCTGCGCGGCAAGACCACCCACGCGCCGCTGCCCAATGGCGGAACCGCTCGGGTGGACCATGCAGCAGACTCGAACCGGGTGACGGCCTATGCGGGCGGCCGCTCGGATACGGGTACCTGGCACGCCGAGGACGGTCGCATCTGCTATGAGTGGAAGGTGTTCAACTCGAGCTGCAGCGAGATCCGGCTGGTGGGGGAGGATCTCTACGTCAAGCGCGCCAATGGCGGCGTGGTTCCGGTGACGATTGCCCGCTGAGGGCCGCGCCGCACGCAGCGTGCTGCCCTCCTGTTTCCCGAGGGCAGCTTGCTTGTCAAACGGGCCGCCATCGCTTGCCTGTCAAGCGCCGGCGGCTTTTCCGTTCATGGCTTTTCCGGGCGCAGGGTGTAGAGCGGAATGTCGTGCCGGGTCGCGAGCGCGTCGAGCTGGCGGCGCGTCTTGCCGGCGGCCCAGGCGGCAATGGCGGTGCGGGCCTCGGGCGTGAAGGGCGTGCGCGCATCGGGCTCGGGCAGGCCGACCAGGCGCGCCAGGCGGGCGAAGAAGTGCGGCTCCAGCGCCGCCAGGGCGACGCGGCCGTCCTTGCACGGATAGACGCGGTAGCCGGCGTAGGCGCCGCCGACCACGCCGTCGGGCGTGGTCAGGCCCCAGCTGCGCGGCAGGGCAAGCCAGATCGCCGCTTCGGACAGGGCGATCTGGTGGTGCGCGCCACGGCCGCTGGCGCGCGCCTGCAGCAGGGCGGTCAGCGTGGCCTCGACCGCCAGCAGCGCGCCTGCCATGTCGGCCAGCAGGGTGGGCGGCAGCTCGGTGCCGACGACCAGGCCGGATTCGGCGAGGTAGGTCAGGTCGTGGCCCGGCTCCTCGGCGCGCTCGCCCGGCGCGCCGACGATCTCGATCAGCGACAGCTTCGGGTGCGCGCGCTGCAGGGCGCGCCACGACAGGCCCAGGCGGTCCAGCGCCGAGGGGCGGAACGAGGTCAGCAGCACCTCGGCCCTGGCCAGCTCGGCCTGCAGGCGGGTGCGCCCGCGCTCGCTCTTGAGATCCAGCATCCGCGTGGGAATGCCGGCGTGCATCTGCTCGTAGGCGGGCAGGCTGTGCCAGGCCATGGCGTCGCCGGGGGCCGGCTTGCCGGAAGCCAGCGTGCCTGTCGCGGGCGGCTCGATCTTCAGGCAGCTGGCGCCCAGCGCCCGCAGGCGCATCAGGGCCGCCGGTCCGGGCAGGTTGAGCGCCAGGCTGACGATGCGCGTGCCGCGCAAGGGGCGGGAGGAGCTTGATGTGGCCATGGGTCGTCGCTGTGGGAGCTGGAACAATGTCGGCGCGGCAGCCACGCCGAGACCCCGGGATTGTGCACCGGGCGCTGCGCGCAGCGGCCAACGCCGGCGACAGCGCGCTTGGCTACAGCGTGAACAGCGCGGCCAGCTGCCGGCGGTCGCGGCGGTCCTTCCAGTTCCAGACCTCGCGTCCTTCCAGGCTCAGCGGTCCCCAGGCAGCGACGGCGTGGCCGTGGCCGCAGCCGAGCACGTGCAGGCGCGGCGTGGCCAGCGAGGCCTTGCGGAACGAGCCGCCACCCAGGGCAGTGCGCAGGTTGGCTTCGAGCACCGGGCCGGTCTCGGCCGGCGCATCGGGCGGTGCCACGAATACCTGCCGGTGGCTGTCGCTCTGCATGCGCTCATTGAGCTGCAGGGCGCCGGTTTCGGTCAGCTGCAGGCCCGACTCCAGCAGCCAGGCGGGGGTTCCGGTGCCGCTGGCGAACACGGGGGCGTCGCATTGCAGGCGCGCGCCGCTGGCCAGCTCCAGGTACTGGGCATCGATGCCGACGCACTGGTCGTGCAGCACGGTGATGCCGAGCGCCTGCAGGCGTGCCTGCAGGCGCCGCTGCAGCGCCGGCGGCTGGTCGGCCAGCAGGGGTGCCTCGCCGGCGACCAGGGTGACGCGGCTGCCGTGCGGCGCCGCCAGGGCGGTGGCCATGGCCATGGCCAGTTCGATGTCCGGCAGCTCGGCTGCCAGCACGGCCACCTGCAGTGGCCGCGTACGCGCCAGCTCGAGCAGTTGCGGCCAGAGCTGGACGAAATTCTCCAGCGGCCGCGTGAACAGGGCGTTGCGGCGTGCGCCCGGCACCACGGCCTCGATGCGGTCGCGCTCGACCACCGGCTCGACGTCGACCGACAGCACGTCGTAGGGCAGGGCGTCGCCGCTGGACAGCTGCACGCGGCGCCCGCTCGGGTCGAGCGCCAGCACGTGCGCCGGCACGAAGGCCACGCCGCTGGCCTCGACCAGCGCATCCAGCGGGATGCGGATGTCGTCGAGCTCGTAATGGCCGGCAACATGGCCCGGCAGCATGGCGGCTTCGACGTAATAGGGTGTGGGGGCCACCAGGGTGGCGCTGATGTCACTGCCGGGTTGTCGTGCCAGGCCCTTGAGCACCTGCAGGTGCGCACGGCCCGCGCCCAGCAATACCAGGTGCTTGCGCGGTGTATTCGCGATCATGCTTCGAGTGTATCGACTGCACCGGCCTGAATTGCCGGCGTTGCAACTGGTTGCAGCGGGCGGCGGCGAATGCAGGCCCCTGGCATTACTGCACCAAGGCCTGCGCGAACTCGCGCGCGTCGAAGGTCTGCAGGTCTTCCAGCTTCTCGCCCACGCCGATGAAATACACCGGCACCGGCTTCTCGCGCGCGATGGCGCACAGCACGCCGCCCTTGGCCGTGCCGTCGAGCTTGGTGACGATCAGGCCGCTGAGCTGGGCCGCCTCGTCGAAGGCCTTGACCTGGGCCAGCGCGTTCTGCCCGGTGTTGCCGTCGATCACCAGCAGCACCTCGTGCGGCGCCGTGAGGTCGGCCTTGGTGATGACGCGTCGGATCTTGGCCAGCTCTTCCATCAGGTGCTTTTGCGTCGGCAGGCGGCCGGCGGTGTCGATCAGCACCACGTCCATGTCGCGCCCGCGCCCGGCGCCGACGGCGTCGAACGCCACCGCCGAGGGGTCGGCGCCCTGCTGGCTGATGATCTCGACCTGGTTGCGGTCGGCCCAGACCGCCAGCTGCTCGCGCGCGGCGGCGCGGAAGGTGTCGGCCGCGGCCAGCAGCACGCGCGCGCCGGCG
>CAYRHV010000332.1:0-3093 GCA_964424045.1 uncultured Ottowia sp.
CGAGGACTGGATCGAGCAGGAGCGGGCGCGGATGCCGGAGCTGCCGCGCCACATGGCCGAGCGCTTCGTGGCCGAATACCAGCTGCCGGAATACGACGCCGTGACGCTGACGCAGACGCCGGCGATGGCGGCCTACTTCGAGCAGGCGGCGCGCGCCTGCGGCGAACCAAAACTCGCCAGCAACTGGGTCATGGGCGAGATCTCGCGGCGCCTGAACGCCGAGGAGATCGGCATCGAGGCGGCGCGCGTATCGGCCTCGCAGCTGGCCGAACTGATCGGCCGCATCCGCGACGGCACCATCAGCAACGCGGCGGCGCGCCAAGTATTCGAGGCCCTGTGGTCGGGCCAGGGCGATGGCGTCGACGCCGTGATCGAGGCCCGGGGCCTGAAGCAGATGCAGGACACCGGCGCCCTGATGCAGATTGTCGACGAGGTGCTGGCGGCCAACCCCGACAACGTGGCCCAGGTCAAGGCCGGCCGGGACAAGGCCTTCAACGCCCTGGTCGGACAGGTCATGAAGGCGAGCCGGGGCAAGGCCAACCCGCAGCAGGTCAATGCCCTGCTGCGCGAGCGCCTGGGCGGCTGAAGGTCAGCCGGCGGGGCGGTCTTCCGGCGCCGCCCCGTCCTGGTCCTGGTCCTGGTCCTCGGACTGCTCGAGCACGTCCTCGGGCCAGAGGTCCCTCAGGTGCGCCGCTTCCTCGTCGAAGCGGGCGTTGATGCGCCGGCGCTCTTCCTCCTGGTTGGCAATCGCGCGGTGCTGTTCCGCGACCTCGGCCTTGTTGCTCTCGATGTCGCGCAACAGCTTGGCCGGGGCACGCGACGGATCGCTGACGTAGAACTCCATCTCGTCGTCGAGGCGCGCGCGCTCCAGCTCCAGTTCGACGATGCGCTGCCCGGCAGCCGCCACGACCACCAGGGTCTGCGCCAGCGCTTCCTGGCGGCTGGCCTCGTGCGCGGCCGGGTCCGGGTAGCGCGCCAGCAGCGCCTGGTCGCGCCGGATCGCGTCGCGCGCGCGCTGGCGTGCGGCGCGAGTCTCGCGCTCGCGCGCGGCCTGGGCCTCGCGCTCCTCGGCGGTCGGCGAAGGCGGAACGACGCGCTTGGTGGTGCCGCTGCGATTGAGCTCGCGTTGTGGGCGGTCCAGGCAGTCGGGAATCGGCCGGTCGGACGTGATGCGCCGGCCCTGGGCGTCGATGCAGGTGTAGATGCCGGCCTGCGCCCAGGCCGCCGCGCCCACGCTGGCGCCCGCCAGTGCCAGTGCGGCGATGGCGAGCAGCCGGCAAGCGCTCACTTGCAATCGTTCCATGGGGTCGTCAATCCACTCCGTAGCGGGCCCGATAGGCCGCAACGGCATCGTAGTGCGGTAAAAATTCGTCAGTATGACCCAGGTAGTGCAATAAATGTGCCAGCTTGGCGATGGCACAGACCTGCAGGCCGAGCTGGTCGCGCACGTAATGGACCGCGCTCCAGGCCACGTCCTGGCCGTTTTCGGTCGCCATTTCCTGCCGGTCGAGCGCGATTGCCACCGCGTGCGGGGTGGCGCCGGCGGCGTGGATGAGTTCGATCGACTGGCGCACCGCGGTGCCGGCGGACATCACGTCGTCGACGATCAGCACGCGGCCGGCCAGCGGCGCGCCCACCAGGGTGCCGCCCTCGCCGTGGTCCTTGGCCTCCTTGCGGTTGTAGGCGAAGGGCCGGTTCACGCCCAGGCGGGCCAGTTCCACGGCCAGCACCGCGCCCAGCGGGATGCCCTTGTAGGCGGGCCCGAAGATGACGTCGAACTCGATGCCCGAGGCCAGCAGCGCACGCGCATAGAATTGCGCCAGTCGAAGCATCTTGGCGCCGTCATCGAACAGACCGGCGTTGAAGAAATAGGGCGACATGCGACCGGCCTTGGTCTGGAACCGGCCGAAGCGCAGCACGCCGCTCTCGATCGCGAATTGCACGAATTCATGTGCCAGCTGATCGGAATCCTGGCGGCTTGCCTGCGGGTCGCTCATGGGGGAAGTTTCCTTGTTCAAGCTTACCAGCCTCAACCTCAACGGCATTCGTTCCGCGGTCACCAAGGGTGTTGACGCCTGGCTCGAGACGCACGCGCCGGATTGTATTTGCGTGCAGGAGATCAAGGCCCAGATGCCGGACCTGGCCGGGCGCTTCGAGGAGCTCGCGGGCCTGCGCGGGCATTTTCACCTGGCGCAGAAAAAGGGCTATTCGGGCGTCGGCATCTACACCCGCCACGAGCCGAGCGACGTCATCGCGGGCTGCGGCGTGCCGGAGTTCGACGCCGAGGGGCGCTACGTCGAGGCACGCTTCGACACGCCGGGCCGGCGCTTTTCCGTCATCAGCTGCTATTTTCCCAGCGGCTCGTCCGGCCCCGAGCGACAGGAGGCGAAATACCGTTTTCTGGACGCCTTCTATCCCATCCTCGAACGCATGAAGGCCGAGCGCGAGTTCATCCTGTGCGGCGACGTCAATATCGCGCACCAGGAGATCGACCTCAAGAACTGGAAGAACAATCAGAAGAACAGCGGCTTCCTGCCGGCCGAGCGCGCCTGGGTGACCCAGGTGCTGGACGAACTGCGGCTGGTCGACGTCTATCGCAGCCTGCACCCGGACACCACCGGCGAGGCCTACACCTGGTGGAGCAACCGCGGCCAGGCCTATGCCAACAACGTCGGGTGGCGCCTGGACTACCACCTGGCGACGCCGGCGAAGGCGCGGCTGGCGCGCCGCACCGCGATCTACAAGGCACAGAAGTTCAGCGACCACGCGCCGATCACGGTCGAGTACGATTTCAGGCTCTGATCGCCCGGCTCGTTGCCGGGCGCCCGCGCGTGCCGCCGCCGAACCCTTTCCTGCCCAAACTTCCGTGACCGAACCGACCCTGCACTACCGCACCATTCCGGTGACCCCGTTCCAGCAGAACTGCTCCATCGTCTGGTGCGGCAACACGCGGCAGGCGGCGGTGATCGACCCCGGCGGCGACCTGCCGCGCATCGAGGCCGCGGCGCGCGAGCTCGGGGTCGAACTGGGTCAGATCTGGCTCACGCACGCCCACATCGACCACGCCGGCGGCACGGCCGAGCTGGCGCGGCG